>JALXCS010000268.1:3587-4409 GCA_026990815.1 Methylomonas sp.
CCTCGAGTTTTCAAAAATCTGGCTTTATTTGTCCAATCTTTCGCTTCGATTATTTTTAACCAAACAACCTCTAAGCTTGAAAAGTAGCATGTTCGCCAATTATTTCCGACAACAAAACCCACAAATATCACCGCCTTTAGCCAAACACTCTAGTTGCTCAACCTCGTCACCCAATAAAGTAGATATCAATGCAAGATCAAACTCGCAAACTTCGCTGTGTTTTTGTGCCAAATCATGATAGACACAATTGCGCGCTTGCAAATGCAGTCGGCCATCATCAAAATCAGTTAAAATTTCTGCATCATAGCCCAACTCCTGCATCATATCGACCAACGCTTCCAGACGCCCAGCCTTGGATTTCCCGGCAACTTTCTGCTGTAAACTCAAAGCGACTTTTTTCCCCAATCCCGCCATAAAATGCCTAAAGTCTTTTGACCCCATTTGTTGCTTTAGCTGGTCTAAAATAATTTCTGAAAACCATGAATATTGCTTTGGAAAATGATTAATGCCTTTTTCAGTAATCACATAATAGCGAACCGGTCGTCCAGCAGTTTTATCCAAAGAGCCTTCTTCAATACAGCCTTCCTGTTGCAATCCGGAAAAATGCCTCAAAGCAGCCGTTCTGGAAATTCTCAAGCTTTCTGCAATTTCATCAATCGTCATTCCAGAACGATTCTTGAGCAACAGCTCAAGTATTTGTAACTGCCTGGGAGTAACATTACAAACCATAAAAATCTCTCGTATTTAACTTTATCGACTATCTTAGAAGTATGAATCTTGAAAAGATAGGTAATTTTCACATCTTTTGCAATATTTATATTG
>JALXCS010000269.1 GCA_026990815.1 Methylomonas sp.
ATAATCTTAAAATAACAAATAAGATGTTAAAAAGATTATTAAAGAGAGAGATAAAAATGAGAAAAATTTATAGAAAAGGTAAAAAAATACCCCTTATCTCTAAAACATATTATAAGAGTGAGAGTGGTAAAGAGGGAGATATTATCTTAATTAAACCAACTCTCTATAATGTAGAAGAGTTTATAAAATATCTTAAGAGTAAAAGAGATAGAAGTGGTAAATTAATCTACTCTCATATAATAGATACTCTAAAAAAAGATGCCGAACCCTCCAGGGTAACAAAATTAAAAGAGTATCTACCAGATATTATTGAATCTAAAGAGGAGCAGAAGAAATATAAATTAAATCAAGATAGATTTCCACAAACTCCAACTTTTCTATTGACATATCCTAAAAATTTAATTTATGCTAGCAAATTTTATCTACCAAAATCTATTGATATGTCAATTTGAGCTGAAGCGGTTATTTGCTACACGCAAAGGATGGCTCTATCTGGCAACCTATTTGGTAGTTTGGTATTTTATTTTGTTTTATCCCATTCGCTATGCAGCCAATTTGTTAGACGAACATCGCTCAACAGCCCATGCAGGAAGTTTTTTTGAATTTCTAGGCTTTGGTTCTTTGTTGGATTGGAGCATTCCGGCTTTTGGCGTGTATTGGCATTTTGCACTGATTTTTTTTCCGATGATGAGTGTGGTGATTGCTGCTGATCAGACCTGTTCTGATCGGGTTCGCGGTACTTTGCGTTTTCTTGCGCTGCGGGTTAGCAGGGACGGTTTGTTTTTTGGTCGCTATATCAGTTTTATGGTGATTCAGTTTTTATTGATTTTACTGACCTTGTTGGCGACCTTGCTATTGGTGGTTTTTCGTGATTCCAGCCTGCTTTTAGAAGCTTTCAATAATGCAGCCAGTATTTTAATTAATTTGTTTCTGGTGTTATTGCCTTTTACAGCCATGATGGCTGGTTTATCCGCGACTGTTAAATCTGCCCGGCAAGCAACCGTTTGGGCAGTATTAATCTGGAGTTTTCTGGCTGGAATCATCAGCGCATTATCTTCTTATCTGCCGATACTGGGGAAGCTGAAAATACTGATCCCGGGGTATCAATTATCCGGGTTGGCACAATTATCTGAATGGGAGACTTTACAACTTGCCTATATCCCAGTTTTGCAGGCAGTTATTCTGTTGATAATCGGACGATGGATCATGCAAAGGCAGGCATTATGAGCGAGCCAATCATTCAATGCCGAGATGTCAGTCATTCGTATTCAGGGAAATTAGCTCTGAAACAAGTCAGTTTTGAAATTTTTGCCGGTGAGCCGATTGGTCTGGTTGGACCAAATGGTGCTGGAAAAACCACATTGCTGAGTGTTTTATGCGGATTTCTTAAGCCCAGTGCCGGTATCGTTTCAATTTTTGGTTATAAACCAGGGGATTCAAACTTATGTGGCAAAATTTCCGCGTTGCCACAAGATGCTCGGTTTGATCCGGTCTTTACCATTGGCGAACAACTGGCTTTTTTGGCGTGCCTGCAAGGTTTTGATGTTGAACAGGCCTGGCAGGAAGCGGGGCGGGTTCTGGATGCAGTCGCTTTAAAAGAATCTTTACACTCTATACTAGATACCCTTAGTCATGGTATGGCAAAAAGAGTTGCTATTGCCCAGGCACTGATTGGCAGTCCGGAACTGATTTTACTGGATGAACCAACGGCAGGGCTTGATCCGGTAAATACCCGAAATATTCGTTCGATTATTATGGAACAGGCAAAGCATTCCACTTTTGTTATTAGCTCCCATGATCTAGCAGAACTGGGTCGGGTTTGTCAAAAAGTATTATTGCTGGAAAACGGCGTGATGAGTCCCATGCAACATAATGTTGCGGAAGCGGATGGTAATACCGGCTTTTTTACTTTGCAAATGGAAACTTGCCCGGCAGATAAACTGATAAAAGAATTAAATCAGCTGAATGGGGTAATCAAGGTCAGTAATCCCCAGAAAAATGAATTTCTTGTTGAATACCTGCCTGAACAAGCGCCTCAAATAGATATTGAAATTTTAACTTGTCTGGCAAAGCATCATTGGTCCTACCGGCAGTTGATCAGAGGCAAGAGCCTCGAAGAAAAGCTGTTTTTTTCGCATTAACAACACACTCCGGTTTTGGATGCTTCGCCAGGTGTTTCTCTGACCAGTTTGGGAACTAGATAGCCAGGAAGTTTTGCTTTTATGCCGCCCATAATTGAGATAGCCGTGGTTTCTGATACTTCAAAATGACCGGTTCCGTTTGCTTTGTCAAGAAGATGCAAGTAGTAAGGGAGAACATTGCTGGCAAATAGTTTTTCACTCAATTGCACTAATTGGTCGATCCGGTCATTGACGCCTTTTAAAAGTACCGTTTGGTTGAAAAGGTGAATGCGATGCTGTTTGAGCATCGAGCAGGCATTAACAACGGCTTGACTGATTTCATTACTGTGATTGCAATGTAAAACCATGATAATTTGTTGGGGAATGCGGGTAAGATTTTCCAGAAGCTGGGTGGTGATTCTGCTAGGTAAAACTATCGGGATGCGTGTGTGGATTCGGATACGTTTAATGTGCTGGAATTGACTGATTTTCTGAACTAGCAGCCCAAGCCGGTTATCACTTAACAACAGCGGGTCACCGCCACTCAAAATCACTTCGCTAACTTCAGAATTGTCGCGGATGTATTGCAGTGCTTGAAATAACCGGGTTTTGTTCATTTGCAAATCTGGATAGGGGAAGTTTCGCCTGAAACAATACCGGCAATGGATAGCACAGCCTCCTGTGGTTATCAAAAGTACCCGGCCATGGTATTTATGAATAATTCCACCGTGTTTTGTTGCATCAAGGTCGCCTACAGGGTCATTGATAAAACCAGGATAACTGTTTAATTCATCGTTAACTGGAAGAACCTGCCTCAGCAGGGGATCATCTGGATTGCCTTTTTCCATACACTCGGCATATCCGATCGGGACACGCATGACGAAATTCCGGGCGGCCTGTTTTGATAATGGCAGGTTTTCAGTCGGTAAATTTAAAAACTCGAGTAAATCTCTGGAATTGGTAAAGGCATTACCAAGCTCAGTTTGCCATGCGGGCACATGTTGCTGAAATGAAAAATGCGCGTTCATGCACAAGAAATTAAGGAGATTAAAATAATTGGTTCCTATCAAATTCACCGTCCATTATAATAGCAATCATATCATGCCGCCGTTTCAGCATTGATAATTAACTCAATAAAAATGATCTATCGAGGGAAAAATGGCCACGTACAGTACCAATGAATTTAAAGCTGGTTTGAAAATCATGTTGGATAATGATCCTTGTGCAATTATCGAAAATGAATTTGTCAAACCGGGTAAAGGGCAAGCATTCAACAGGGTTAAAATAAGGAATCTCAAAAATGGCCGGGTGATTGAAAAAACTTTCAAGTCAGGTGAGTCTGTTGAAGGTGCAGATGTTGTGGATATTGATATGCAGTATTTATACAACGATGGAGAATTCTGGCATTTTATGGTTCCAGATACTTTTGAACAGTATTCGGCAGATGAGAAAGCGGTGGCTGATTCCAAACTTTGGCTGAAAGACCAGGATATGTGTACCGTTACACTCTGGAATGATGCACCTCTGGCGGTTTCTCCACCCAATTTTGTTGAATTAAAAGTGGCAGAAACAGATCCCGGTCTAAAAGGGGATACTTCGGGGGGCGGAGGCAAGCCGGCAACTCTGGAAACCGGGGCGGTGGTTCGTGTGCCTTTATTTGTGCAAATTGACGAAATAATCAAGGTTGATACCCGAACTGGAGAATATGTTTCCCGCGTAAAAGACTAATGGCTGGAGATTGGCAGCCTGCTTGCAGCCTTCAAAATATCAGGCAAAGAGCTCGGATGCTGAAAACAATCAGGTGCTTTTTTGCTAACAGAAATGTTATGGAAGTTGAAACGCCGGTTTTATGTCAGGGAACTGGAACTGATCCAAATCTGGAATTTTTTTCCACCAGATACCTTAACGGACAACGACCCAGAACTCTTTTCATGCAAAGCTCCCCGGAATTTTGCATGAAAAGGTTGTTAGCTTCTGGCAGTGGCTCTATTTATCAAATTTGTAAGGCTTTTCGCAATGGCGAGTCAGGCCGCTTCCATAATCCAGAATTTTCCCTGCTGGAATGGTATCGAGTGGGTTTTGATTTGGCGCAGTTGATGGATGAGGTATCTGATCTAATGGATACCTTATTTGAAGATACTCTGAAAGAAGTCGAGAAAATCAGCTATCGCGAAATCTTTCATCGTTATACCAATCTGGATCCTTTAGATTTTGATCTTGAAAGCTGGAGTCAATGTGCCAGAC
>JALXCS010000270.1 GCA_026990815.1 Methylomonas sp.
GCTTCACATAATTAAGGAAAAAACATGAAATCATTAACGTTGGCTGTTTTAGCGCTATTAGCATTACCTATGTCTACGTGGGCAGGGGAAAAAGCGACTGAAGCGCGAATTAAGGAAGTGGCGGAACGCGGCAGGCACGTTATGCCCTTTAACCTGGAACAAACTACCCACATATTTAAAAAAGTACCCACCGGCGGAATTCAGCAAGTGATCGTAAAGGATAAAGCCAATACTGTGCAAATTAAATTAATTCGTGAACATTTATCGAAAATTGCCCGTGAATTTAAGGCTGGCAATTTTTCTGATCCAGTCAAAATTCACGGTAAAAACATGCCGGGGTTGGAAAAATTACGGAATGCAAAATCGGGTGAATATAAAGTGACTTATAAAGAATTGGCGAATGGCGCGGAGATTGATTATGTCAGCAAAAAACCAGAATTAGTCACAGCCATTCATCAATTTTTTGATGCGCAACTGAGTGATCATGCGCGTCATGCAACCTCAGGACATGACATGAGTAGACATTCAATGCATCATTCCATGCACGGAATGTCAGGAGCTTCTGCACAAACACCGAAAGCAGATGCGGTCGACCAACGCTTGTTGATTCAGTTTGATGAAGTGCAGCGTGCTTATTTTCTGAAGGATATGCGAACGCTGTTTTCAGGTACACAGGCGATTCTCGGGGCGCTGGCAAATGAGGATATGCAAACAGTTGCAAAAACCGCACGTTCATTAGGGTTGGGCATGACGCATGATGTTAAAAGCAAGTATCACGGCGCTATCCCAAAAGCGATGATGCACATGGGCATGGCTATGCACCGTACTTTTGATGATATCGCGCGTGACGCAGAAAGCATACGTGATTCAAAACATACACTGCAACAATTGAGTAGCACCATGGCGCAATGTTCAGCTTGTCATGCAAGTTATCAAATTCAGGTCAATCAGTAATTCGCAAGCGTTGATGAAATGAAAAAAAACGATGACTCTTTTTTTGAAGTCAGCGAATTATCAAGCGAAAGCCATCGAATATTTTATATCTGGAGTGTTTAAATGAGTGACAAAATCTACAACGTACTGGTGGTTTGTACTGGCAATTCCTGTCGCAGTGTGATGACGGAAGCTTTGATGAATCATCTGGGAAAAGGGCGCATAAAAGCCTATTCGGCAGGCAGTCACCCTATCGGAAAAATCAATGAAGGCGCATTGGCGACGTTGAAACGGCACGATCTGCCTACCGAGGGCTACAAAAGCCAGTCATGGGAAGATTTTGACGAAATTCCGATGGATATTGTGATTACGGTTTGTGATAACGCTGCCGGTGAAACCTGTCCGGTGTATCTGACCGATGCTGTACGTGCCCATTGGGGGGTATCAGATCCGGGCCATGTTGAAGGAACAGAGGAACAAAAGATCGCTGCTTTTGAAGAAACCTTCGGGATTTTGGAGAAACGGGTCAAAAAAATGCTGGAATTGGATCTGGAGCATATGCCGAAACAGGAATTAACCGATAAGTTGAACGAAATCGGCAAAATCAAATAGGAGTCAGGCCATGTCATCTAAAGTCTCTGAGAATGTAAACAACACCCAAGAAGAACCTAAGCAGCTCAATTTCTTCGAGCGGTATCTATCCATATGGGTAGCTTTGTGTATGGGAATTGGTATTTTGCTGGGTAAGCAATTTCCGGAGCTGACTGATACGGTACGTAAAATGGAGTTTGGCCAGAACAGTCACATTAATTTGCCCATTGCCATACTGATCTGGTTGATGATTTACCCGATGATGCTGAAAATTGATTTCAGTAGCGTTCTCGATGTGCGAAAAAGACCGCGTGGCATTCTGATCACCCTGTTTGTTAACTGGCTGGTCAAACCCTTTTCCATGGCTTTGATTGCCTGGGTTTTTTTCAAACATTTGTGGTTGCCTTTTATTGGTGTGGAATTGGCCGATCAATATATCGCCGGCTGCATCATTCTGGCGGCTGCGCCATGTACTGCGATGGTTTTTGTCTGGTCCTATCTGATCGATGGCGATCCAGCGTATACGCTGGTGCAAGTTTCGGTCAATGATTTGTTAATGCTGATCCTGTTTGCCCCAATCGTGGCTTTTTTAATCAATGGCGCCAGCGATTTGACTGTGCCCTATGATGTGCTGTTTTATAGTGTCATTGCGTTCATTGTGATTCCATTGGCATTGGGCAGTTTGAGTCGGCTGATATTGATTAAACTCAAAGGTGTGGACTGGTTTGAAAACCGTTTTATTGCTTTTTTTCATCCCATCACAGTGTTGGCATTATTGATGACTTTGGTATTTATCTTTGCCTTTCAGGCCGACAATATCACCGGCAAATTCATGCATGTCGTGCTGATTGCCATTCCTATTCTGATTCAGGTCTATTTTAATTCTTCACTCGCCTACGGTTTGATGAAATTGTTTAAAGTTCCTTATAACGTTGCCGCTCCTGGTGCACTGATCGGTGCCAGTAATTTCTTTGAATTGGCAGTGGCAACAGCAATTGCTTTATATGGTCCAGAATCTGGAGCTGCATTGGCCACTGTGGTGGGTGTTTTGGTGGAAGTGCCAGTCATGTTATCGGTCTGTGCTTTTTGCAATTGGACCCGGAATTGGTTTCCTTCAAAAGCTTAACAAATGATTCAAGAATAATGGGAGAAAAAACGATGAAATCTTATTTATCAAATTTTGATTACGTCGAAAGAAAAGCCATGAAAATTACCAGTACAGAACTGGTAGAACTTTTACAGGCCGGTAAAGCACAACTGATTGACATTCGTTTTAAAGAAGAATTTTCCGCATGGCATATGGGTGGATCAATCAATATTCCATTAAATGAATTACCTGATCGCTTGGATGAAATCGACAAAAATAAAACCATCGTTACAGCCTGCCCCCATAAAGACCGAGCTATTTTAGGACGCATCTTTTTAACCTTGAATGGCTATCAAGCTAAATATTTGGTCGATGGATTGATGGGAATGGCCGATTTATTACGTGGTGACAAAGCCAAGCACTTTGTTGAAAAGACCGGAATCGTTAATTAATGCCTCTACCAACCCATGGCTGTTGACCGAGATGAGTTATGCATAATCAAAAAAAAGAAAAACTCGCCCTAAAAGAATTGATCGCCATGGGTGTTGGCGGCATGGTCGGGGGTGGTATTTTCTCTGTACTCGGGTTGTCGGTCAATATGGCAGGCCATGCCGCCCCGATCGCTTTTATGTTAGGAGGTGTTATCGCACTTTTAACAGGCTTTTCTTACTCTCGACTGGGCCTAGCTTATCGTTCAAATGGTGGCAGTTTTACCTATCTGGAACTTGCGTTTAAACATCGTAATATTGCCGCTTTGGGTGGCTGGTTGTTATTGGTTGGCTATATCGGCACTTTATCATTGTATGCTCTGACATTTGGCGTGTACGGATCCACAATGTTGGGGGATGCCGATCATGGATCGGCCATGCAACATTTACTGCAATCTATAGTGTTACTGGTTTTTCTGGGAGTCAACTTGTATGGCGTTAAAGCCGCTGGCAATACTGAAGATATTATTGTCATCATCAAAGTCGTTATTTTGGGATTATTTGCCATCGTCGGTCTGTTTTATATCAAACCCGATCATATATTCCCGATTTTTAATCAAGGAACAACGGGGGTTTGGATGGGAGCCGCATTGATTTTTGTTGCTTATGAAGGCTTTGAACTCATACCGAATGCCATTAATGAAATGGAACAACCAGATAAAAATCTTTCACGTGGTATTTTATGGTCAATCGTTATTACCACGCTCATTTATATCCTTGTCTCATTAGTAGCTGTCGGTAATTTATTGCCTGATGAGATTATCAAATATAAAGAATATGCACTAGCAATTGCAGCAAAACCTTTTTTGGGACATGCCGGTTTTTACTGATTGGTTTAGGTGCATTATTGTCTACAGCTTCCGCTATCAATACCACCTTGTTCGGAAGCGCTCGTCTAGGAAAAGTTATGGCCGATGAGCAGGCTTTACCAAAAGTGTTTGCCTTACAAGAGAAAACTCGAGATATTCCCTGGATCAGTCTGCTGATTATTACGGGACTCGCCTTAATTATTTGTTAACCTGAGTGATCTTGGGGTTATTTCATCTTTTGCCAGCTCGACATTTCTGTTGATTTTTTTCCTGATTAACTTATCAGCTTTTCGTCTGCGCCATACTCTTAACATAAGCGGATTGATGCCTTTTACTGGAGCTTTGTTCTGCTTTATTTCCTGGTGGGGCCGGTAATCAGGATATTGAGTGATTTTTTCACCCATTGACAATCACTCAGTTTCAGCAGCAGGGTTTTAT
>JALXCS010000271.1 GCA_026990815.1 Methylomonas sp.
AAAAAAGTAATAACCAAATAAAAATATTATACAATTTAATAAAAACATTATCTTGGGGAAAGACTCATGAATCGTTCTATTTGCTGTGTTGCTTTAATTGTTAACCTTTTTTTGTTTTCTGTTCAAGCAAAGCCATTAGTCCCTGAGCAAGTTCCTAAGCCGTTGCAACCCTGGCTTGAGTGGGTAATGCAAAGCCATCCTGATCAGCATTGTCCTTCCCTTTATAATAATTTTCAACAAAAAAGATGTGCCTGGCCATCACAATTGACACTAAATTTAAACGATAATACTGGACAATTTTCCATCCACTGGCGGGTTTTTTCAGAAACCTGGGTTGTTATTCCCGGTGATAAGAAACTTTGGCCGCTTAGTGTGAAAGTTAATCAAAAACAGGCATTAGTTGTTTCCAGAAATGGTAAACCTGCAATAAGACTAAATGCGAGTAACTATCAAATTTCGAGTGAATTCCAATAAAACTTTATTCCAGATAATTTAACCGTGCCTGCAGATACTGGTTTGATAGATTTGCGGATTAAGAATAAGCCGATATTCAATCCAACAATAAAAAACACCCAGCTCTGGTTAAAAGCGGCAGATGTAACAAATAAAAAGATCAACAAGTTTGAAAACAGAGTGGATTTGCAAGTCTTCAGGAAAATTGATGATGATGTACCGATGCTTATTACTTCTCGTTTTGAACTGGAGGTGTCAGGTGATCAACGGGAAATTAAACTGCTCCATCCACTTTTAGAAAACTCAATTCCGGTTAGTTTGAAGAGCCCATTACCTGCACGATTGGAGCCTGATGGGACATTGCTTGTACAGGTTAGGCCGGGAAGATGGCAGTTGGAGTTGGTAAGCCGTTATCCAAAATTAATGAATCATATTGATTTAAAAATTCAAGAAAAAGGCTGGCCAGATGATGAAATTTGGGTATTTCAAAATCGACCTGATTTGCGAATTGTCGAAATTAAAAAATTACCGCCTATTGATCCACAGCAAACCAATTTACCCGAGAAATGGAAAAACCTGCCAGCCTTTGTGATTAAACAAGGTGAAACAATGATTATTAATACCATTCGTCGTGGTGATCCGGACCCAGAACCGAACCAACTAAGTTTGGATAGAACAATCTGGCTGGATTTCAATGGTACAGGTTATACAGTCAATGATCGAATCAGTGGCAGAATGACTAAAGGTTGGCGGTTAAACGCAATGTCCGAGATGCAATTGGGGCAGGTAGCTTTGGATGGTAGCAGTCAGTTGATTACAAAACTTCCTGATAGTAAAGTCCAGGGAGTGGAAGTTAGGAAGGGAAATATCAATTTGAATGCTCATAGTCGCATTACAAAACAAATTATTACTATGAGTGCAACTGGTTGGGATCAAAATTTTAATCAAGTCAATGCTGTTTTAAATTTGCCGCCAGGGTGGCGTCTTTTAGCGGCGAGCGGGGTTGATAATGATCCTGATAGCTGGATTTCCCAGTGGTCTTTGCTGGATCTGTTTTTGGTGCTCATTGCCTCTCTGGCTATTGCCAGATTGTGGAGTTATCCATGGGGTTTGTTTGCATTGATCACACTGGCGATTATCTGGCATGAGCCGGAGGCTCCTCGTTTTATTTGGTTAAATGTCTTGGCTGCTATCGCTTTGCTCAAGGTTTTACCTAAAGGACAATTCAAAACCATTATTTTCTGGTATCGAAATGTTTCCTGGCTGGTTTTGGTAGTAATGATTTTGCCGTTTATGGTTAATCAGGTACGAATGGGCTTGTATCCGCAATTAGAAAAACCCTGGCAAAGCATATCTGCCTATCAGGAACATTTTGAGCAAGCTGATATTGTACTGGCAACTCCACCCAATTCCGCCGTTGTGGAAGGTATTGCCAGAAAATCAGTTTCCAAAATGCGTAAGATGACGAAAGAAGGATATTACAGCGATAGAAAAGTGGATTTTCAACGCATTGACCCAAATGCTAATATTCAAACCGGCCCCGGGTTGCCGCAGTGGCAGTGGCATCACATAAACCTCTCCTGGAATGGTTCTGTCGATAGCGGCCATCAGGTCAGGTTTTGGTATGTTACGCCATTAGTGAGCAAAGTCTTGTATTTTGTCCGAGCTGTAGTGATTTTGGTTCTGGCACTATTATTATTTGGAGTAATTGTTAACTGGAAAAAACTGAAGCGGACAATGCCCAAGTTGATTTGGCTATTGATATTTCCATTACTGACCGGGTTTCCAGCGGGTGAAGCCAAGGCGCAATTTCCTGACCAGGAAATTTTGAAAGAATTAGAAAAAAGATTGTTTGAAGCGCCGGAATGTTTGCCGGAATGCGCTCAAATATCGCAATTAAATGTAGTTATTGATAAAAAAAATTTAAAACTCACTTTGCAGGTTCACGCACAACAAGCTGTTGCATTTCCTTTGCCAATTAATGACAAACATTGGCTCCCTAGTGAGGTGCTTGTTGATAACAGGCAAACTCCGGGTATGTTCCGTAGTCGAGATGGAAAATTATGGTTGCTGCTTGATGCAGGGGTACATAATGTCACATTGAATGGCAGAACCCCGAAATACAATCGTTTTGTGTTACCTTTGCCGCTAAGACCTCATCGGGTAGTCGTGTCAAATAATGGCTGGATAATTGATGGAATTTATGAACATGGCATTCCAGGGGAGCAGCTGCAATTCAGTAGAAATAACACAGAAAAAACCAAACTGGCTGCACATGATATTTTGCAGCCAGGATTATTTCCTCCATTGTTTAGAGTTGAAAGAACTTTGCAATTAGGTCTGGATTGGCGGGTAATCACCCAAGTCGTAAGATTATCGTCAGGCAATTCTGCTATCGTTTTAGAAGTTCCCTTGTTGTCTGGAGAATCGGTGACAACACAAGGGATGCGCATCAAAAACGGCAAATTAAAGATTAATATGGCTGCCAATCAATCCCGGCTTAGCTGGAATTCGGTTTTGACCAAAACTTCAAAACTTGAATTGATTGCACCTGAAACTGACCAGTGGACAGAAGTTTGGCGAGTTGATGTCAGTCCGATTTGGCATCTTGATGTCAAAGGTATTGCTGTTGTGCATCATCAGGATAGACAAGCACGCTGGTTCCCGGAATGGCGCCCCTGGCCAGGTGAGAAAGTAATACTCAAGATTTTTCGTCCTGCTGCTGTCAAAGGGCAGACATTGACCATTGATAAAACTGAAATTATTTCTAAGCCGGGAAAACGTGTATTAGAAACAATCTTGAATTTTAATCTTAGAAGTTCGCAAGGAGGACAACATAGTCTTTCTTTACCTGAAAACGCCCGCTTGCAAACCGTGATGATTAATGGCGAGACACTACCAGTCAGGCAGAAGGGTAGACAAATAATGCTGCCGATAAAACCAGGTGAGCAAAACTTCTCGATAAAGTGGTTAGAAAGTTCGATTGCCAGCAATGTTTTTAAAACTCCTCAAGTGAATATGGGGGCGGCCAGTGTCAACAGCCATCTAAAGGTTCAGTTAGGGCAAGATCGATGGGTGCTTTTTACCTGGGGGCCAAAATTTGGACCGGCAGTGTTATTTTGGGGGGTATTGATGGTCTTGACATTATTTGCTTTAGGATTAAGCAAAATTAGATTCACTCCCTTAAAATTTTGGCAATGGCTGTTGCTGTTAATTGGTTTAAGTCAAATACCCATTGTTGCTTCCCTGGTAGTTATTGCCTGGCTGATAGTGTTGGGGATGAGACGGGAAAAGCCTATTAGTGATGATAATTATTTTAATATTGTCCAAGTTGGTATTGCGGTACTGACTTTATTTTCCTTAATTATTTTATTTATTGCTATCCAGCAGGGTTTGTTGGGTTCACCCGACATGCAAATTACTGGTAATCAATCCACCACATTTAATCTTAACTGGTATCAGGATCGAAGCCTGGAAATTTTGCCGGTGGCTACGATAGTATCAGTACCATTGACTGTGTATCGGATAATCATGTTATTGTGGTCTTTGTGGCTGGCTGTTTCATTGCTAAACTGGCTAAAATGGGGCTGGCAATGTTTTAACAGTGGTGGTTTGTGGCGGCAAAAGGAAAGAAAAGATCCCTTAGCAAAAATCGAGAAAAAACCGGAAATTCCAAAGAAAAAATAAATGGGAATTTATCGCCGTTAGAATGTAATTAAATCACTTTATTTGACTTAAGGAAAGCTTAAGCTGTAGTTAACAAAAACTTAAGGGGAATAAAATGAAAAAGATTAGTATACCTTTTACGTTTGAAAATGCTCCGTTTAGAGTGTGCCAGTTTTTGTGAAGGGCTAGGCGCAAAGTCGCTGCAATAG
>JALXCS010000272.1:0-3744 GCA_026990815.1 Methylomonas sp.
CCGGTTGATCCATTACAGGCCAAAGTAATGAAAATGTTCCCTATCATTTTTACGGTGTTCTTCCTGTTTTTTCCGGCAGGACTGGTTTTGTATTGGGTTGTCAATAATACCTTATCAATTATTCAGCAATGGGTTATTACTAAACAGATTGAAAAAGAAAAGTGATTTTTCTTTATCAGTGTCTAAAAGCACTGATACCATAGCAGCAATTGCAACCCCACCAGGAAATGGCGGAGTTGGCATAATAAGAGTTTCTGGTGAGATCGTTTCTGATATCGCCAAACAAATCGTCAATAGATCTTTACCGCCCAGACAAGCAGTTTTCTGTTCTTTTTTGGGTCTTGATAATGCGATTATTGATAGCGGCATAGCTATTTTTTTTCCTGCTCCTAATTCATATACGGGTGAAGATATTCTTGAATTGCAAGGGCATGGTGGTTCAGTCATTTTGGATATGTTATTACGCCGGGTTCTGGAACTGGGAGCTAGGATGGCATCTCCTGGTGAATTTACTGAGCGGGCTTTTTTAAATAACAAAATGGATTTAGCCCAAGCAGAGGCAGTTGCCGATTTAATACAAAGTAGTACCGAACAATCGGTTCGCTCTGCTCTAAAATCTATGCAAGGATTGTTTTCTGAACGTATTAATGATTTATTGGAAGAATTAACTGAACTACGTATCTATATTGAGGCTGCTATTGATTTTGTCGATGAGGAAATTGATTTTTTAACTGATGGTAGTGTGGAAAATAGAATTAGAAATGTTCTGGAAACAATTCAAAATATTCGACAAACTGCTAAACAAGGCCGATTATTGCGTGACGGGATGAACGTCGTTTTAGCCGGCAAACCAAATGCAGGAAAATCAAGTTTGCTTAATGCTTTAACCGGCTATGAGGCAGCCATTGTGACAGAACTTGAAGGGACCACAAGAGATGTTTTGCGGGAACGCATCCAGATTGATGGAATGCCACTGCACATTATCGACACTGCTGGTTTAAGAGAAAGTAACCATACAATTGAACGGGAAGGGATTAAACGAGCCCATGAAGAAATTAGCAAAGCAGACAGAGTGTTATTAGTTATTGATGCCCAACATCCAGAAAGTCATTCTATTCAAAAATTACTTCCCTCTGATATTCAAGTCACCAAAATCTATAATAAAATTGATCTATTAGGCATAGAGCCAGAGATTATTGAATCTGATCAGGTTACTCAGATTTATTTATCTATTAAACAGCACAAAGGTCTGGATTTATTAACTAGCCACCTAAAAAAATGTATGGGTTTTTATTCCGATACCGAAGACGTTTTTATTGCCAGAAGACGACATATTGAAGCGATTGATCGAGCTTCATTAGCTGTAGAAAGTGCATTACATCAGTTAACTTTTAAACAAGCTGGCGAACTGGTCGCAGAAGACTTACGGCAGGCACAAAATGCCTTATCAGAAATTACCGGACAATTTACGCCGGATGATCTGTTGGGAAAAATATTCTCAAGTTTTTGTATTGGGAAATAGGACAAAAAAGATAGTTTGTCTACTCAACAAGCTTTGAACATTTCCATTAATAAACAAAAATAAGAGTGACTGAGATTTTCAAAGTTGCCATTATCTATCTTGACTAGTTTTTTTTCCAGTTCATTAAATTGGGGATGCGACGTAACATATTTTTTATATCGCTCATGGAACAGAAATAATGGTTTTTTTGAAAAGTTCCTGGAAGTTAATTGTTTCCAACGATAAAACATAAAAACACTTTCAATAAACTTTTTTCGGATTTCAGAATTCTCAAGTCTGTATTCATCTTCAACAGGTAAACAAGGAATCATTTTTTTTATTTCATTAGAAAAAATTCCAGTTTCCTCATGTCTAATTTGGTTATCAACAAGAATTTCCACATTGTGTAGTCCACAACTTGGAGAATTTTTTTTAAAAATATAGCCGCTCAACTTAAGAAGACTATTCTTTTGGTAGTGAGCGATTTCAGTTAGCGCCTGAGTAACATCACGTTTTGAATTTTCAATTTCAATGCATCGAACCTGATTATTTTTTTTGACTAGTTGTACTGGTGTTCGAGTAATTCCCAGACCAATTTCAACTTCAGGACAAAAACCTTGGAGTTCAGAAAAACGGCTGAAAATTGCAACAATCTGTACATGCTTTTTGTGTCTTCCATCATAGCGTACTTTCTGCCCTAATAAACAACTGCTTACTCCGATGAATAATTTATTCATTGTTCATGCCAAGTCATCCTGAAACGTGTACATCGATTGTACTGATTTGTTTAATCAAAGATATAAATGTATCTAAAGATATTAAATAATTTAAAAATCAATTATTTGAAGTTAATTATATAGGTTGCCCATAATTATTGGCTATCAGATTAATGTGTAACAGTTCATTTCATTTGAAAAATGAGAGACTTTACCTAACAGTTATCAAGTTTTGGTCTACACTTCAAGAACATTATAAAAAAACTGTTTATCTCACAGGCAATAAAACTTTAGGCAACAAAAGGTTAGACATGCGGAAATTTGAATTTGAAAAGCAGCTGCACGAATATTCGCAGTGGCGAGATAATTTGGTACAAGCAATTGAAATGTATCAGGAGTGGCGTAATCGATACGATTTAACAGATCCACATAGCACAGATACAATATTGAATATGCTTTCAGGATTGAAAACAGACCGTGTTACTCTGGCTTTTGCGGCCGAATTTTCAAGGGGTAAAACAGAACTGATCAATTCGCTTTTTTTTGCGGAAACCGGAGTGCGGTTATTGCCATCCTCTCCTGGCAGAACGACAATGTGCCCAACCGAGCTATTTCATGATGCGGACGGTGGAAACTATATTAGTCTGCTCAGTATTGAAAGTCGCCTGGAAGATACTTCACTGATAGAATTTAAGCATAAACCAGAACGTTGGACCAAGATAGAACTTGATTGTAGCTCTCCAGATCAAATGCAGAATGCATTTAAGGAATTAATAGCAGTGAAAACCGTATCACGAGATGAAGCGGAGAAACTGGGGTTATGGAACGAAAGGGAAGCTGCCGAGCAAGGAATAATTAATCCTGAGACTGTAGAAATTCCGCGTTGGCGGCATGCGATGATTAGTTTTCCACATCCGCTGTTGATTGAAGGCTTATGTATTCTTGATACGCCGGGATTAAATGCATTGGGAACCGAGCCGGAATTAACATTGAATATGCTGCCAAGCGCCCAGGCAATCATATTTGTACTTGCCGCAGATACCGGTGTTACAAAAAGTGATCTGGAAATGTGGCGCAGTCATATTTGTGCAGCCAGAGGATCAAGCAAACAAGGGCTGGCTGTGGTCATGAATAAGATTGATGCCATGTGGGATGATCTACTTGGTGAAAGTGGATACGATGTCGCTATTAAATCTCAGATTAAAAATTCAGCAGCAACGTTGGGAATTGATGAATCAGCTATCTTTCCCGTATCAGCAAAACAGGCATTATTGGCCAAAGTAAAATCGGATTCAGAATTATTAGAAAGGAGTCGATTGAGTGCATTAGAAGATTATTTGTCGGATGACATTTTAGAGCAAAGAAGGGAAATCTTGATGGAAAGGGTATCCAAAGATATTGGCTTTTTGGTGACTGAATCATCAAATTTAATTGGCAAGAAATTAGCTAATGCCACAAAACAACTTGAAGAATTCAAAAAAGTCGATTTTGAGAATAAAGATTTAACCGGCAAGTTAATGGCGGAAA
>JALXCS010000272.1:3754-4325 GCA_026990815.1 Methylomonas sp.
CGGAAACTCGTGACAGACAGAATGTTTATTTGGAAAATGTAGAAAATTTTCAGGCTAGTCGTCGCGTCTTTGCCATTCAGGCCAAAATGCTGGTTGATTCCTTGTCTAAGGACAGAATTGATGAAATTGTCAGAGTGACCAAGGCAGAAATGTCAAAAAGTTTGACAACTTACGGCATGAAGCAAAACATGCGCAAACTATTTGACGAATTACGTGATCTCCTTCAGGATTCAGTTGATATCACGAATGAAACGAGGCGGTTGGTCAAAGCGATTCATAAAAAATTTCAAGACGAATATGGATTTAAGGAAATTGAGCCACAATTATTCTCGATAAAAAATTATCAGTATGAACTTGAACAGATTTTTGAGGAAGGTGAAAGATTCAGATCCAGTGCTAAAACAACCATGACCGAACAGACCATTGTTATTAACAAGTTGTATAGTACCCTGATTGCAAAAGCCAGAGAGATTTTAAAAGAAGCTCATAAGGATGCTTTGACCTGGAGTAACAGCGTATTAACTCCTCTAATGCATCAAATAAAAGATCATAAGAAACAGATCGAAAGTCG
>JALXCS010000273.1 GCA_026990815.1 Methylomonas sp.
CTTCTTTTCTTGCTCATTGTTTTTTCCTCTCTTTTTGGATATTACAATAAAGCAGTTTTATCACTTAAGCCTCTGTCTGGTTTCTTAGGGCCATTTCTGATTTTTATCTTTATTTAAGTACAAATCACAGTTTTTTGAATAGTCAATGGAATTTATTAATTATCTATCTTCTCTGTTCTGCTAATTTTTTTAATCCAGGAATAGTAGTTTTGACGACAATCACTTAATAACCTGGTCCGGCGTTTTTGGGAAAAACCATGATCCCTTAAAATAAGATCACCCAATCGTAGGCTGGCTTCCAGGGTTTCTGAAACTGCGTTGTTAGCGCCTTTGGATAATAATAAATCGCAGTGGTCTCGATCTTTTGCACGGGCATGAATAGGTAAAAACGGGAAATGCTGCCTTGCCAGCATGACCAGTTGATTTGCATAGTCAGCATTATCAAGAGATACCAGTAACATTCTGGCTCGTTCGGCGCCGGCAGCTCTTAAGACTTCAATGCGTCTGGCGTCACCAAAATAAACTGGATAACCTCTGTCCCGACCGTCAAGTACTTGTTCATGATCATAGTCCAGTGCAATATATGGAATTCTTGCTACATTCATCAGGGTTGCTATTCGTTGCCCAACTCGTCCAAATCCAGCAAGAATGACGTGGTTAGTATTTTCTTCTGGGATTTCAAAGATTTCAGGGGCATCATGTTTGGCCAGTTTAGAATGTTTGATCCAAAACTCAACTCCGGTGACTAGAAGCGGGGTGATTGCCATGGTCATTGAAATAATAAGAGTCAGCAGTTCAAAGAGAAAAGTGTCTATTAAGCCGGAGAGTGTCGCATAGCCAAATAAAACAAAACCAAATTCACCGGCCTGAGAAAGTAAAACAGAAATACGAATACTATTGAGTTTGTCTAATCCACTAACGCGGCAAAGCACCATAAGGCTGGTAAATTTTATTAATAACAAAATGATGAATAGCGAAAATACCAGTGGCGCCTGACTAATGAGTGAGCCAAAGTTAATGCTCATTCCGACGGTCATGAAAAACAGACCAAGCAAAATACCCCGGAAAGGCTGAATGTCGGCTTCAATCTGATGTCGATAATGAGATTCAGCAAGCATAAAACCCGCAAGAAAAGCACCCAGAGCCATTGAAATCCCGACCATTTCCATTAATTTGGCAACACCTAGAACTAGCAAAACTGCTGCGGCAATGAATACTTCAGAGTTTCTGCAGGCGGCAACGCGGTCCAGCAACGGGTTCAATAGATAGCGACCAAAAATAATCACAGCAATAATGGCTAAGCTGGCTTCAGTGAGTGAATTTTTAATGCTGTCAGATGATGAGAAGCCCTCAGATAATATAGGAATCAGAGTCAATAACGGAATAACCGCCAAATCTTGTAGTAACAATACTGAAAAAGCCATGCGTCCGGTCACTGAGGCCAATTCACCTTTTTCTGACAACATTTGCAAGCCAAATGCAGTTGATGACAACGCCAGTCCAAATCCAACGATAATTGCAGTTGGCAATGGCAGGCCTAGCAAATTTGCTACAACAGACAGAGTAATGCCGGTTACGGTGACTTGCGCGAGACCAAGTCCAAATACCCAATGACGCATAATCCATAGGCGACTTGGTTTCATTTCAATGCCGATCAGAAACAGCAGGAATACCACGCCAAATTCAGCAAAGTGGCTTATTTCTGCAACATCAACGATGATTGAAAATCCCCATGGACCCAAGACAATTCCAGCAGCAAGATAACCCAAAACCGATCCCAGTCCCAGCCGGTGAAATAGCGGGATAGCGATGACTGCGGCAGTGAGAAGGGCCAGAATGTCGTATATTACATGGGCTGTATCCATAAGAAACCTAGGTTTGAAAGACAGATTCTATTTATGTTAAGACAGAATACTATAAATGCTTGTTCAAAATACCTTGTTGATGACAAAAGATTACGATCCATATTGAAATACAAGTGGCTTACTGAAGAAATAGGGCTTCATTCGCATGACTACGATAGAACGCAACTTGATATCAATATGATATGATCATTTTTTTCAAAGTCAGACACCAACTATGAAATTTTTTTTGATTCCAGCCATTATGTTGCTAGTTGCTTGTTCATCAAACCGGGTTGTCATCCATCCCCAGGTATTGAATAAGCAAACTATTACCTATGCCCGCGGCGGACCTCAACTTCATTCGCAGACAATTTTGCAGCCAGAGTTGACTATTCTTGATTATTCTTATGATGAAATGGTGGCAGCTTTAACGGTTACCAATACTACTTCTGAACCGATCCTGTTTTCAGAAAAAAATTTGAAAGTTGAATTGTCCAGATCTGGAGATTTGATACCTGCAACTGTTTACAGTTATGAGCAAATTGTCGAGCAAGCATCAGAGGCCGGTGGGAGTACTGCTGCACGGGTTGGTGATACGGCTGTAGGTATTGGGGTTGGTTTTATTCCTTTTGGCGGAATTGCTTATACGGTGGGCAAGTTATTTTATTCGTTAAGCAGTCAGAATAATGAAGCGCATCAAAAACGAATTGATTCAATTACTTTTTCTCAAATGAATAAAAATTATTTACGCAAACAAACTCTGCAGCCCGGCGAAGACTATTCAGGAATTGTTAAAATTGGTTTTGAGGACGATTTACAGGAGGGGGATCAAATAATTTTCCAGGTGATCGAGAATAATGAAACCGAAAAATTTAATTTTGTTTGCAAGAGCCTGCCGGAAAACAACTGATTATTTCGATAACAGAAACTCTTTGGTCAACGAATACAAAACCGGACTGAGTAACAGCAAAGCAATCAAGTTAGGAATTGCCATCATGCCATTCATGACATCGGCCAGTAACCAGATTAAACTAAGTTTTCCCATAGCGCCAGCGGGTATCGCAATAATCCACAGGATTCGGTAAGGTAGAATGCTTTTTACGCCAAAAATGAACTCAGCACAGCGTTCCCCATAATAGCTCCAGCCCAAAATGGTAGTGAATGCAAAAATAACGAGTCCGAATGTGACAATATAACCGCCCCAAATAGGTAATCCGGTGTTGAAAGCCAGGGTAGATAATGCAGCGCCGTTGGCTCCGTCTTGCCACACGCCAGTTAATATAATAACCAGAGCAGTCATTGTGCAGACCATTAAGGTGTCAATAAAAGTGCCAAGCATGGCAATCATTCCCTGCTGAACCGGATTATTGGTTTTTGCAGCCGCGTGAGCAATAGGAGCACTTCCTAGCCCGGCTTCATTGGAAAATACCCCACGAGCCACTCCAAAACGGATAGCTGCCCAGACTGTAGCGCCAGCAAATCCACCTGTGGCGGCAGTTCCTGAAAATGCATTGTCAATGATCAACAATAGCGCAGGTAAAACTTGATCAGCCTGGTTTAAAATGACAATCATTGCACCGATAATATAAGCAATTGCCATAATAGGCACAAGCCTGGAAGCAACTTCAGCAATTCTTTGGATGCCTCCAAAAATCACTGCTGACGTTATTAACATGATAAAAATGCCTGTTATCCAGACTGGAATTTGAAAGCTATGCTGCAAGGCATCTGCAACGGAATTTGCCTGGACCATATTGCCAATGCCGAAAGATGCCAGGGTGCCGAACAAAGCAAACAAAAAACCTAACCAGCGCCAGTTTTTACCAAGACCATTTTTTATATAGTACATCGGGCCGCCCACAAAATTGCCAAGTTCATCGACTTCCCGGTATTTTACGGCAAGGACAGCTTCAGCATATTTGGTTGCCATACCAAACAAGGCAGTAACCCACATCCAGAAAACAGCTCCCGGTCCACCTAAAACGATGGCAGTGGCAACACCGGCGATATTGCCGGTGCCGATTGTTGCAGACAGAGCTGTCATTAACGCTTGGAATGGAGAAATATTACCTTGGCGGTGTGAAATTTCCGTTCTCCATAATAGCTGGAATGCATCAGGAATTTTTCGCCAAGAAAAAAAACCAAGGCGCAGGGTCAAGAAGATACCAACAGCCGATAAAAAGACCAGCATAACCGGCCCCCACACCCAACTGCTGAGTTGATTTAAGAATGCTTCCAAAATGTTCGTCAAGGTAATTTCATGACTTCTTCAGATTTTTCAAAATCTACTCCGACACTGATGATGAAGCTGGTTGCTTCTTCAATGTCCATTTCAGATTTAATTACTTTAGATTCATGGACAATTACTGTGAAACCAGAAGTAGGGTTTGGCGAAGTTGGAACAAAAAGAATATATTTGTCTTTTTCCTTATTGGTGACATAAGCTGGCACCCAAAGGCCCTCTTTAGGG
>JALXCS010000274.1 GCA_026990815.1 Methylomonas sp.
TTTTCACACAAATCAATCTCGCCCAGATCAGTAAGCTTTCGTTTTTGGACAACAACATCGTGCAAAATTTTGGGCCCTATAGTCTGGGGCGTGGGAGACAAGATTTGTGGCGGCTCAATTACAACATCATAAGTGCCTGATGGAACATTTATTAGTTTAAATTGCTCACCAATTCTGACTTTAGCGACAATCGACAGCCCCGAAATATAAACCGTCACACTACCATTTGGAGGTAAAGTACAACTGACTGAAACTCTGCCTACTATATCCCCTGACTTGACCAGCCGCCGAAATGGGCGGGTTGATTCGTCTGAAAAAACTTGAACAGAACTGGTGACGAATACAAAAAACAAGAACAAACGAAAAAACTTCAGAATATCCATAACAACCACCCTATATCTTATAAAAAAATCTAAGTTGAATTGAATCGACGCAGCATTATCTTCTCAATCGTATAATTGCCAACTACATAAATCTAGTTGGAAAATGCTCCGCATATTCCAACGTACGATTTCATCTTATTTGCTCCTACGTCATTTGCTAGCTTGACTTATCAATGTTTGTAATCGCCTCAAAATCCCATCGGGCTCCATTAAGGCTTGAGTTACAATTTCATCAGCCCGCTCCTGACTTTGGGCATGAGCATAGATTCTCAGCTGTGGAGCATTACCAGAAGGCCGGATATGGGCAATTTCACCATTACCAAAATAACAACGAATACCATCAAGGTTATTAATACTTGTAATTTCTGAAAAACCCAATTCCCCAGGAAAAACAGATTTCAAAAGATCGCGTTTAGCTAATGATTGTTTAGCCAAAGAATCAGATAAATCCCATTCCTCCCGGACCTGATCCTCCAAATCTTTCAAAATGATTCGGTTAGAATGAAATTCGGTAGTAACAATTTTTTTATCTGCAGGTTTAAAAGTTGCAATTATATTCTGACTGACTTCTTGAGGAAAATCATCAATCAATCCTGATTTACCATACCATTTGGGTAACCGTGCAAATAATTCAGACAAGCCTATACCAATTTCACTGGCGGCATGAAGTGCGCAGAGAATTGGCAACACCGCATCTCTGGTAGGTAATGCTTTAAGCTGACTGCCATTGACAGAAATATCGGTGCCCAATAAAAACCCACCATTAGCTTCCCAGGAAACCACACGTTTGAAACCAGTATCCAGAGCTTGTTGCATGGCCGCAATGACAAATGGCGAACCAATCCGGGTTTTTTGGGTTTGAATACCTTTTTCAGCAAAAAACTCATGGACAGCAGGATTGCTGCTAATGGGAACAGAAACTGAATCGCCCTGCAAATAATCAGCAACGACTATTCCTAACAAATCGCCAGGAATAAAGCTTAAATTAACTTCATCTTCTAGTGTGTCAATCGCAACGACTAACGGCCTATCACTGTCGCCATCGGTGGAAATAATAGCATCAAACGGTCCCTGATCCTGGTTTTCAATTAATAACTGTTTCAGCATTTGCAAATGCACCTGAGATATCGCCTCAGTATCAATCGGAACAAATTCTTCACTACGACCTGCTTCAATCACCTCAGCGCCACAGTTTCGTAATATTTCAGGAATTAGATCACGACCTACTGCACTGTATTGAAAAAACAAAAAAAACTTGTTTTTCAATCTATTACCTGAAAATACTGACCGGTAACGTTGCTGATAGTTTTTAAGGGCTGCATTATTTGGTTTTGGAATGGTAACGCTAAACTCCTGTTTAATCATGCCTTTTTCATCAAAAATAGATTCATTTGCAGACTGACCGAACAATAACTCACGAATACGATTGACATTTGCAACGATGCCCTGCTCATCGGTTTTCAGGACTTCACCATCACAACGATTGGCTTTCTGGCCATTTCTATCGGCGGGAATATGACTGCCAGTGATAATAAAACTGGCAATACCTTGTTGAAGAGCATAGAAAGTTAATGCAGGGGTTGGAATTTTTCCTTGAAAATCGACCTGATAGCCAGCATCAATGATTGCTTTTGCCGTGGCAATAACCAGACGGTCTGAAGATGGTCTCAGATCACAAGCGACTGGAATTTTAATGTCATTCAGGGCATTTAAATTGATTGAAAGTTTATTGCTAGATTCAAAATATCGCAAGGCCCCCATTGTCAAACAATAGACTTCAAGATCTGTCAAATCAGTTACCAGCGCCCTGACACCGCTGGTTCCAAATTTTGCCGGAACCGGATGATAATTTAATATTTCTCGTAGTGTTATAAACTTGCCCATATCTTACTAATGACAAAAATTTTATATTATACCGTTTCGACTTGTAGTATTGGATTAAATAATTCAGAGCAGAAAAACTCGCCAAATACCTGAGCATGAAAGGTATAATTAATTCACTAAATTCTATCGACTATTCTAAAACCCCATATCTATGCCGCAGGTTAGCAAAAAAGACCTCAGACAATATTTTCAGGATTACGCAAAAGCAGGACTATTCCTTCACGCCTTGCCGAAGTCCTACAACCTGAAACAAACTCAGTTTTCCGATCTGGTTTTGGCGCATCAAAAAATTGGTTTAACAACACAGAATTGCGGATTAATCCTTGCCATTAATGCCCATCTGTGGGGATCAGTTTTCCCCATGTTAAATTACGGTACTGAAAAACAACAACAAACCTGGCTTCCCGGGTTAATCAATGGAAAAATTGTTGCTGGTCATGCGATTACCGAACCACAAGCCGGCTCTGATCTTAATGCCTTGATTACTACAGCGACAACTACCGCTAATGGTTTCGTTCTTAACGGTCATAAACGTTATATCACCAATACACCGATTGCCGATCTGCTGGTTATTTATGTCCGTTTGGATAATCAACTGTCAGCCTTTCTGGTCCAAAACAATGATCAAGGCGCCACTTTTTCTGATGGGCCAATTGTTTCCGGATGTGAGACCGCTCCGATGGGTGATGTGATATTGGAAAACTGCCTGATTCCGGCAGACCGGCAACTGGGAAAAACCGGAATGGGCAATATCATGATTCAACATGCCCTAGAACTGGAACGGGCATTTATTTTTGCTGGAATCACCGGCGTTATGAAATGGCAACTGAATGAGGTGATTCGATATAGTCGTGAAAGAAAAATCAACAATCTGCCTTTGGGAAAAAACCAGGCGATCAGTCACAAAATTGCTGAAATGAAACTGCGCTTGGATACCATTCAGCTCTGGCTCAATGAATGCGCAAGACTAAAGGATGGCAACAAGCGAATCACTCTGGCGAGTGCACAAACCAAACTGTTTGCCAGCGAAGCATTTTTGCAGTCCAGCCTGGATGCCGTGCAAATTCTGGGAGCTTATGGCTTGCTTTCTGATAGCATCATGCCAACACTGGTGAATGATGCAATGGCCAGTCGCTTATTTTCAGGCTCTTCGGAAATTCAGAAAAATATTATTGCCGCTTTATCCGGCACCGGCGATGGTTATAACCCGAAATAAACATAAATGACTCATCAAACAGCGCTAGTCCGGCTTTTGGAAAACTTAACCAGGAAACCGCGCTGATTCCGTGGCAAGAACTACAGCGATTTTTTGCCAGCGGCCAAACCATTTTTGTTTCATCGAAGCTGGATTTAATCCATGTCGCCGATGCTTTTACTCATGATAACAAAGCTCTTGTTGAATCCTGGCTGCAACAAAATTTGGTTAGCAAGGTTTCAGATCAGCAAGCTATCGACTGGATACAATCCAATGCTGATGTATGGTCTATTGTAATCAAACCCTGGGTTCTGGTACAAAACAAAGTTTAAAAATTGACTCTACCATTTAGTTTCATTCAAGTCATTTGTCTTTCTTTACTATGGAATAGCTATGTTTAAAGAAAAAAATCAACTGTTAGAAGGCCAGAGAGCACTGGTCACAGGAGCCAATTCAGGAATTGGTGCGGCCATTGCCAGATCACTAGCCATGGCAGGTGCCAAAGTTGTCATCAATTATGTAGTCAATGAAGAGGCTGCGTTAGTCCTTGTGCGTGAAATCGAGGCTGAAGGTGGGCAGGCGATTGCTATTCACGCTGATGTCAGCCAAGAAGATCAGGTGAAAAACATGTTTGACCAAATGTATCAAGCCTGGGGCAGTATCGATATTCTGGTCAATAATGCCGGCATCCAGCGGGATGCTGCTTTTCTTGACATGTCATTAGAACAATGGAATCAGGTTATGAATGTCAATTTGACCGGCCAGTTTCTATGCGCAAGAGAAGCTGCTCGTGAATTTATCCGCCGCGGAGTAATCCCTGAAATTTCCTGTGCTGCCGGGAAAATAATCTGTATTTCTTCCGTGCATGAAGTGATCCCTTGGTCGGGCCATGTCAATTACGCTGCTTCAAAAGGTGGCGTGATGCTGTTTATGAAAAGCATTGCCCAGGAATTGGCGCATTTAAAAATCAGGGTCAATGGGATTGCACCTGGCGCTATCAAAACGCCTATTAATAAGTCTGCCTGGGAAACCCAGGAAGCGGAACAGCAATTGTTAAAACTGATACCGTATGAGCGAGTGGGCGAACCTTCCGATATTGGCCGCGCCGCAGTCTGGCTTGCCTCGGACAATTCTGACTATATCACCGGCACCAGTCTGTTTGTTGATGGCGGCATGACTTTGTATCCAGGATTTCGTGAAGGAGGTTAATCAAATCAATGAATAATCCTGAATATCAACGACTGGAAAACGGTAGAAATAAAACTGAAAACTGGAAGCTTTGGGGACCCTATCTTGCAGAACGCGCCTGGGGAACCGTTCGTGAAGATTACAGTGAAGATGGGAAAGCTTGGGATTATTTTACCTTTGAGCAATCCCATGCCCGTGCTTATCGCTGGAATGAAGATGGCCTTGCAGGAATTTGTGATGAACAGCAACGCTTATGTTTGTCACTGGCTTTTTGGAATGGTCATGATTCGATTCTGAAGGAAAGAGCTTTTGGCTTGACTGGAAATCAGGGAAATCATGGTGAGGACGTCAAAGAGCTTTACTTCTATGAAGATGCACTACCCAGCCACGCATATCTGAAATATCTATATAAATATCCACAGGCTGGCTTCCCTTATCAGCAAATCATAGACGAAAATGACAAACGAGATCGTCATTCGCCTCCTTTTGGCCTGTACGAAAGTGGAGTTTTCAATGAAAATCGTTATTGGGACATCAGTGTCGAATATGCCAAACATTCTCCGGAAACTATATATCTAGTAATTTCTGTCAGCAACCGAGGCCCTGAAGCGGCCAACATTCATATCATACCGCAGCTATGGTTTCGAAACACTTGGTCCTGGGATAATCAAAGCAAAACCATTCCAACTATTCAACACCAGACAATAAACGGAAAAAACTGGAAAGTTAAAGCTCTTCATGAACAACTGGGTAATTATTATCTATACGGAGAAACTTCGGCCAATTTGATGTTCTGCAACAATGAAACCAATGCTGAAAAATTGTGGCAAAAAGAAAATGAATCTGAATTTTTAAAGGATGGTTTTCATCGCCGGATAATTGAGTCAGAAACATCAGCAATCAACACTGAAAAAGGAACAAAATTTGGCGCCTGGCATCAACTGTTTATCGAATCAGAAGAAACAGTCCAGATCAGATTGATTCTGTCTTCGAAGGCATTGACAAACCCTTTCAAGAATCATGAAAAAATCTTAATTCAACGTCAACAGGAATCTAGTATTTTTTATCAGCAGTTATTACCTGATGCTTCAGATGAAGATAAATGCATCCTTCGCAAAGCTCTGGCTGGAATGATCTGGACCAAACAGTTTTATCACTTTGATGTTGAACGATGGTTGCAGGGCGATAAATTAACAGCCCCTAAACAGCGTCTAAAAGGAAGGAACAGCAAATGGAAACATTTCAAGGCCAATGATGTTATTTCAATGCCAGATTGTTGGGAATACCCCTGGTTTGCTGCCTGGGATTTGGCTTATCACTGTGTGCCACTAGCATTGATTGATATTGATTTTGCCAAAAGCCAGATTGAACTGATGCTCAAGGAAACTTATCTACATCCCAACGGCCAGATTCCTGCCTATGAATGGACTTTTGATGATGTTAATCCTCCTGTTCATGCATTTGGTGCGCTCAAGGTTTTCCGGGCGGAACGGTTGCAATATGGCAATGGCGATTTAGATTTTCTGCAAAGGGTATTTCACAAACTATTACTGAATTACGGCTGGTGGATCAACCGTAAGGATCAGGATGGTCATAATGTTTTTGAAGGCGGTTTTTTAGGGCTGGATAATATTTCTGTCTATGACCGTTCTAAACCTTTGCCTTCCGGTTACAGCTTAAAACAAGCAGATGCAACTGGCTGGATGGCGATGTTTGCACTCAATATGACAGTGATGGCATTGGAAATTGCAACACGGAATCATACTTATGAAGGCATTGCCATCCAATGTTATCAGCAATTTGTTGCTATTGCGCGTGCATTGACAGATCAGGCTGAATCGGGAATTGCACTTTGGGACCAAGAAGCCGGTTTTTTTAAGGATGTCATTATCTCGCCCGATGGAGAGCAGCATAGAATCGATGTCTATTCAATGGTGGGTCTGATTCCATTATTTGCTTGTGAAATTATTGATCAGCGATTGTTAAAAAATGCACCCGGATTTGTTGATTTTTTGCACGCTAACAAAGGTGGAAAATTAAATGGTCAACAGGCTTTTGCTGATCCTGACTGGGAAAATCAGCATGGCGAGCATTTGTTGGCGCTGGTCGATCATGAAAGATTATCCAGTATCCTGCTTCGCGTTCTTGATAAAACCCAATTTATGTCCCGCTATGGGATAAGAAGTCTGAGCCGCATTCATGGCGAACATAAAAATCTGGGTGAAATACCAGGAATAGGCACCGCCATGATTGAATATGTCCCTGGTGAATCCAATTCCTGGATGTTTGGTGGCAATTCAAACTGGCGTGGCCCTATCTGGTTCCCAATTAATTACTCATTAATTCAGTCCTTGGATAAGTATCATCGCTATCTGGGCGATGATTTTGTTATTCCTGTCCCGTGCCAAAACAATGAACTGATGAATCTGAAGCAAATCGCCGATTTGATTTCAGAAAGCCTGATCGATCTATATCGGAAAAATGAAGACAATGTTGTGCCTGCCATGCACCAGGAATTATCATTCCAAAATAATCCTGACTGGGAAAAGCTGTATTACTTCTATGAATATTTTCATGGCGAAACAGGACAAGGACTGGGGGCAAAACACCAAACCGGCTGGACCGGTTTGATTGCCAATTTGATTATGCGCCGACATGACAGGCATATTCCTTCTTTTTGGAAAAAAAAGTCTAAAAACCGCCCTTAGAACCTGTTGTTTAGAATCGACTACGCAACTGCCATTTGTGGTTAGGCCATACCCGAAATTCTTGTTTCCTCCGGTTCTGCGTTACGTCCACCCATAATTGAGCTGCTCGTAACGAACTTTAGCTGGTTTTTAAGGTAAGCCTATGCCGGGTACTTCAACATCAACAATTTCAATTCGTCCACTAAGCATCTGTTTAGCCTGTTCAGGATTATCAGTTTCCGAACTTAAAACAAACAATGTTGTTCTTTTATCGCCACCCAGCATGCAGGCATATGCTTTTCCTATTGGCGTAACGCGATCGATAATTTCACCGCCTTGCCTCACTCTGATAACTTCACCCGTGTTGGGGCAAGCCACCCAAACCGCATGTTCCTGATCCAGACAAATACCGTCAGGAAAAGCTTCACCCAAATCAGCCCATAATTCATGTTTCCCTAAACTACCATCAGGATACACTTTGAAAGCACTTAACCGGGAAGCAAAAGTCTCAGCCACTATCAAATATTTTCCATCTGGTGTGATTGCCATTCCATTAGGAAAAACAACATCATCAGCAACAATTTTTACTTTTCCGTCGGATAATACCAAAATAATTTCAGCGCTTGTTACTGGCTCATCCCCATGCAAATCATAGCCAAAATTCCCTACATAACTGCGTCCTAACCGATCAACCAATAAATCATTGCAATGAAAGGAGGCAAAATTTGACAAATCAGCAAATAATTCCAATTTACCATGATTTAAAACCAGTAATTGACGACGGCACATTGAAACCACCAGCAATCTGCCATCAGGAAGCCATCCAAGCCCACCTGGCAAGTCCGATAGTTCAGCAACCACAGAAGATTTACCTTGCAAGTTCACCGTTTTAATCAGTCTTGCATGCTGATCGGTGAACCACAAATTACCTTGATGCCACCGAGGAGCTTCGGGAAACATCAATCCATCAAGTAATAATTGGGTAGTAATATTCATTTTTGTTTATTACCAGTAATGCCAAAATTTTTTTGAATAACTGTGGAGATTTTTTTTGGCGATTGTTTAATATTCACAACCAGAACATTTTCTGGTTCTTCTAATGCTTCGAACTGTGAGGTTATTAAATCGACCGACATAAAATGACCTGCACGGGATTCCAGTCTTTTTTTAATCAGCGCCCTTGGCCCTTTCAGGTAAACAAATTTAATTGCCTGTGAATCATTTTGCAGTTGCCGTCGATACTGCTGTTTTAAAGCAGAGCAGGAAAAAACAGCATTTTCATGATTTTCTACCAGTTTCCCGATATGCTGTTTGATATGTGATAACCATATTGAACGATCATCATCATTTAGAGGAGTGCCAACACTCATCTTTGCGATATTTTTCAAGCTGTGAAAATCATCGCCATCATAATATTTCCAGCCAAGATCATCGGCAAGTTGTTGACCGACTGTCGTTTTTCCCGAACCTGAAACGCCCATTATGATTATAATCATTGCCACATTGTAATCTTTATTTTTCTGTAATTTGATTATACCTGATCAGTTCTTTGCTGGAACAATATACAATAGCTGTTCTTCAGAATTTTCCTTTATCGCTACATAAAAGATCGTGGATTCAATAAATAAGCTTCTAGATCAAGACAGACAAATAATCTGGCATCCTTATAGTGCAGTAAACTCTGATTTACCAATATTTCCCGTCAAATCAGCTCAAGGCGTACGAATTAAATTAATGGATGACCGGGAGTTAATTGACGGTATGTCTTCTTGGTGGAGTGCTATTCATGGCTATAATCATCCAGTGATGAATCGAGCTTTAAACTACCAACTAGAATCAATGGCCCATGTTATGTTTGGTGGACTAACTCACCAACCGGCTGTAGATTTAGCATGTAAACTTGTGGAAATCACGCCAAAATCTTTACAAACTGTATTTTTTTCAGATTCAGGGTCGGTTGCGGTGGAAGTAGCCATGAAAATGGCTATTCAATATTGGTACAGCAGAAACAAACCCAACAAACAAAAAATGCTAAGCATTCGTCATGGCTATCATGGCGATACATTTGCTGCGATGTCCGTAAGCGACCCAGTCAATGGCATGCATAGCCTGTTTGCTAGCTCTCTGGCACAACAATTCTTTGCTGATGCGCCCGATTGTAAATTTCATCAAGATTGTACCGACCACGATCTCCGGTCTTTTCTAGAGCAACTTGAAAAATATCACCATCAAATTGCAGCTGTTATTCTGGAACCTATTGTGCAGGGCGCGGGTGGTATGCGATTTTATTCTCCAACATTTTTGAAACGTGTTAGAGAGTTATGTAATCAATTTAATGTTTTACTAATTCTGGACGAAATTGCTACTGGATTTGGCCGGACCGGAAAATTGTTTGCATGTGAACATGCAAAAATTGAACCTGACATCATGTGTCTTGGAAAAGCTTTGACAGCTGGTTACATGACTTTAGCAGCAACAATGACAACGACTGAAATAGCCAGCTCAATCAGTAATCATGAACCCGGTATTTTTATGCATGGACCAACCTTTATGGCAAATCCACTTGCCTGTACAATGGGACTTGCAAGCATAGATATTCTGCTTAATTCATCCTGGCAAAACAAAATTCAGCAGATTGAAAATATCTTGAAAATTCGACTTAAAGCTTGCCTGGATTTCCCTCAGGTCAAAGATGTCCGTGTTATAGGAGCGATTGGAGTTGTTGAATTACATCACCCGGTCAATTTAAAAACTATCCAGCCGCAATTTGTCAAAGAAGGAGTTTGGCTACGCCCTTTTAATAAACTGATCTATATAATGCCGCCTTATATCATCAACAAAGATGAACTTTGTTATCTAATAAATGCAATAATTAAAATTATTTCACGGATGAAATGATTTTGAGAAAGCAACAAAAAGAAGTGTTTTCCTTTTAAAGATGAAATCCAGAAAACAGTTAGGTTAAGAGGGTCGATACAAGCCAGTGGAAATCCAAGCACTACAGAGTTACCGTTAGCATACTAAAAAAACCTATGTATATGATAAAAACTTGTGCAATGGAGGTAATTGATTGAAATAAAAAGACCTTCTATCGCAAGGATGCGATTGAGAGCTACACGGATGTATCTATGCGTATCTTTTTTTCAATCACTTGCCTTTTTAACATCCAAGGTGGTTAATTTTTTGAACGTTCCTAAGCGCAACCATTCTTGAATTTTTATGCCTAATTGATTGAAAATTTCTTTTATTCCCGCTGTAGAATGATTACAATAGAGATGTAGGCGAATACTTACCTGAAGTTTTAGAGCAATATCCTGCATTCCTTATACAACAAGCTATTGGCAAATACGTAGAAAGTAGCAATAAAATGTATAAACAATATTATCGTTTCAAAACGCTACCGTTTAAACAGAGTCATGATCTGGGAGATATTTTTTTAAGTCAGAATTATGAAATTCCATTAGCTGTATTGGTTAGTGGCCTTGATAAAGGGGTTGTACTCCATTTACTAATTGGCGAGGATGGCGTTGGGAAAACATTCTTCATACACTACGTCTATAAGCATATTCAGCATGGATGTACTGTTGGAATCATTAATAAGGAAGTTGAATCAGCTTCGATGCTATTAAAACTGACCTTATCTGGATTTGGGATAAAAACCAAAACATCGAACAATTCCCTACTCTTGTTGCAACTTAAAGAAGTTCTGGAATCACAACTAATTGAAAACCACGGCCAGCCTTCGCTATTAATCATTGATGATGCGGATAAAATATCCCCTGATGTGTTATCCAGTATTGACCAATTATTAAACCTGAACAGAAAGGATACTTTGTTACTCCAAATTATTTTGGTGGGTAATAACAGCTTGCAACAAAAAATAAATACTGCAGAGATGCAAGCGATTCCGGAAATCAAAAAAACCCTTTGGCACCGAATTGCCCCCCTCACAGAGCAAGAAACAATAAATTATATTCACCATCAGTTAGAAAAATCAGGGAGACCCAATAATTATCTGTTTGATGAGCAAGCATGCAAGGAAATCTATCAACAAAGCAAAGGTAATATAAAAAAAATCAACTTCATCTGCAACAAGGCTCTGCTACTAGGCATAAAACTGCAACTAAAACAGATCAGTTGTACACAAATTTCAGAAATAACAAAATCTAGATCTTTAACAACTCATACCCCGTCAGAATTCTCTCAAAAAGAAAAAATATATTCTATTAACCCTGTAAAAGATGGAATCGTTTTGGCCGGGGTAGCACTTATGATTTATGTCGTATCAGCTCCCTTTATTTCCCCAAAAAAAATACCGGAGTTTGATAAAACCAAACAGATGATTGAAGCCCATAGAAAATCCAATAAGGAAATTCTCACCGCCGCATTTTCCAGCTTTTCAAATATGGATGAAAGCAACCCTGGTTTTTCTAATGAAGAAAAACCATTAGACCAAAATCCGGGTCAATTTGAACAGATTATTATTGATACTCCAGACCCAAAACAAAATGGTAGTACAGAACCTCCAAAAAATGAACTAATAATTCCTGAAATAGAAACCTTGTTAGCTAAGGCGAAACAACAGATTATACAATCAAGATTACTAACCCCTGAAAATGACAATGCCTACCAAACTTTTCAAAAAATCTTATCCAGCAAACCAGATGAAAAACGCGCACTAGCTGGACTCCACATAATTGCTGATCGATACCTGGAGTTATCTGAAAAATACTTTGCCCAAGGCAACTTGACCCAAAGCAAACGATTAATCACGCGAGGTTTAAGTGTTGAACCCAAGCATACAAGACTTGTCCTTTTGAATAAAAAAATAGACGCAAAAAGAGACCAAAAACAACAATTAATAGCTAGCTTGTTGGAACAGGGCCAACAACAAATGGCTGCCTCAAAATTGATTCCTCCGAGTCCCAACAATGCCTATCAGTTTTTTCTAGATGTTCTTGCACTTGACAATACAAATAAGCAAGCGAAGAAAAATATAAGTACCATTCAAACGATTTTATTATCAAAGCTGAGCAAGACAACAAGCTCACAACAATATGCTAAAGTCCACCAATTAGCCAGAGATATACTGTCAACAACTTTGGCCCAACATTATCTGTCAGATGCTTTTACAGCTGCCTCTCAAACTGATAAGTTTTTCAATAACAGAATTTCTAAGCTTCTAGCACGAGCTACAGAACAAATTAAATCCCGACAACTTATCCTGCCTACTAGAAATAATGCAGTTGAAAGCCTTCATAATATCCTTATGATTGACGAAAATCACAACCTTGCAATGAGGAAACTTAACTATATAATTGAAGCCGAAAAAAATCGTGTCGAAAAAGACCTTTCTGATGGTAAAATCAAGCAAGCGCTTTCAGAAATTAATACCTTGGTCAGTGTTTTTCCTGATGAACTGACATTATTACAATTACAAAATAAAATCTCATTTAAGGTAAACGAGCAAAATTTGAAAATTGCTACGTCTAATAATTCAAAAAAACAAATTAAAGTCAAAAAACAACTACGCCCTTTCGGAAACTTCTGATTTCCTAACAATATGAAAAAAAAAGTAATATTTATAATTTTAATGTGGATATTTTTTGCTCCACAGGCATTTGCAACTGAATTTAGCCTAAGGCCACGCTTTAATACCGGCTTTCAGTTTTATGAGTACAGCCAAAACGCTTTTAGTTTCTCAAGCAGTAGGTCATCGAATAGCACCTCAGAGATTAATTTCAGTGATTTTGTTCCTTTTGTCAGTGGTGGACTGACTTTTTTCGTAGATCGTTTTTTTGTTGATGCGTTTGTTCAATATTCCTTCGAAGGACAAGACAGCTCACGCATAATAAACAACAATAGAATTCCTGCTATTAACGGGATTCCCGCTTCAAGTATTAAATCAACTGTAAATGTTAATCCCACTTTTGATCGTCTCGAATATTCTTTTTCTGTGGGATATGCCGTCACTGATCAATTTGTCGTTTATGCTGGATACAAAAACGCTAACACCCAACTTCATACCGCCCTAACAAAAAGCAGAATATCTTCTGTAACAGAAACCGGCGTACCAAATCCTTTACTAAACGGGACGTTATCCGGAAACCTGGATCTCAATTATGAATACGACGGCGCATTCATTGGAGGTACCTACAGCTTCAATTTTGATCAGGGGTTTTTAAAAGGCGCACTCACGACAAATATTGCTATTGCCTTCATGAATGGAACAGTGGATGTTGAATATAACGATATCCTCATTAAAAATGAAGCTGGTTTTACTTTTAACGTCGATAAAAGCCTGATTGACACCATTTATAACCTACCAAGATTAGAGGGTGATACAGTCGGAGTTTCAGCCGGAGTAAGCTGGAATGGCCTAACAGTAATTGATGGCCTGACCTATTTAGTCGGCATTAATGGCTATCATTATGCATTCGATGGATCAAAAAACTCACCCGATTTTTCTGAAACTGTTGTCCGTGTGGATTTTGGTATTGCTTATACCTTTTAAGAGAGTTATTTTATTTTTTCTGGGTATTGATCTGATCCCTAAGTTTCTTTTTGAATTTCTCTTCATACATCCTCCCTTGTCCTTCAGTAGAGTGAATATAAGAAAACCTATTGTGGTTAGAATAATTTGTAACGAGTGGGGTCAGATATTCCGGCCTCCTCAAACCCTCTAGCACGCAAGCGACAAGCGTCACATTTTCCGCATGCCATGCCTTTTTCATCAGCGCTATAACATGAAACAGTCTGGGCATAATTC
>JALXCS010000275.1 GCA_026990815.1 Methylomonas sp.
AAAAAACAGAAGCAGATTGGTTAGCTGCGGGTGAACAATTAGAATTGGCTGAAACTGAAAATCATGTATGAGTTTAGCAAATTAATTTTTAGTATCTGTTTACTACAAAAAGGGCCTCAGGATATAGCGTATTCTGTCTTGTTGTTCAGGTTTACAGTTGCCATATATGCTTTGATCAGTTTTATGATCTTGATTCTATCGACGAATTGGTGGTTGGCATTATTGCAAATATTAATTGGTATTTTATTAACCTTAGTCTTTACCTGGTTAATTTTATCGTTTACACACAAGATCGCCCGATTCAATCAAACTGCAACTGCATTGTTTGGTACCGATGCGATGATAAATTTTTTTGCAGTTCCAGCACTTGCAAGCCTAGCTATCGGGATGAGAGCTGAGCTTGCCAGTTTGGTATTGATTGGTCTAATGGCTTGGCATTTACTTGTTAGTGGCCATATTTTTCGACATGCTTTGAACACTAATTTATTTTTTGGGTTAGGCATTGCGTTAATATATATCCTTGGATCTTATTGGGTAATGACGACGGTTTTTCCTCAAATTGTAGAAGTGAGGTAGTTGATGATGGACGGGTACAAACATATTTTATTAGCGGCAGATTTTTCTGATCATGGTGAAGCTGTAGCCAATCGAGCTAAAGATTTGAAAGATAAATATCAGGCAAAACTCAGTATTGTCCATATTGTTGATTATTTGCCAATAACCGATGCAACTTATGGCCCTATTATTCCTTATGATATGGATCTAACGACTGAGTTGATGGATGTTGCAAAGCAAAAGTTGGCAGATTTAGGTAAAAAACTGAATATTGAAGAGACCGATCAGTGGTTGGAAATGGGTAGTCCTAAACTGGAGGTTGTAAGGATTGCGGATGAGAATAATGTTGATTTGATTGTTGCTGGCTCGCATGGCAGGCATGGTCTGGCTTTATTGCTGGGTTCAACAGTGAACGGTATTTTGCATCATGCGAAATGTGATGTTCTAGCGGTTCGATTACAGGACCAATAATTTTGTTGACATTGGTTCTGGGCGGCGCTCGCTCTGGAAAGAGCCGATTTGCCGAGCAATGTGCGAGTGATTCAGGTAAACCAGTGGTCTATATCGCTACTGCCACGGTTACTGATAAAGAAATGCAAAGTCGAATTGAGCGTCATCAAAGTCACCGCTGCATTGATTGGCTTACTATTGAAGAGCCAATTTATCTGGCAGATGTTATTCAAAGCTTTTCCGAAAACCATTTTTTGTTGATCGATTGTTTGACACTGTGGCTTAGCAATATTATGTTTAATAGCAAAGGAGATTTTCAGAAGTCAATTTTTGAGCAACAAATTACTGCTCTAATAAAGGTATTGGAAAGTACTAACCACGAAATTACTTTGGTCAGCAATGAAATTGGTTTGGGAGTGGTTTCAGTGGACAAAAATACTCGTAGGTTTGTGGATGAGGTTGGCTTGCTGCATCAACAAATTTCTCAATCGGCTGACCGAGTAGTTTTGATGACTGCCGGTTTGCCGCAGATCCTAAAATAATAACTTGAGCCTGATGTTGTTTCGGTATGGATTGGCTTAATAATGTAATTTCTGGTCCTGATCAGGAGTTTTTTCAAAAAGCATTGCTGCGTCAAGCGCAGTTAACCAAACCTGCGGGTTCTTTGGGTGTCCTGGAACATATTGCAGTTCGTCTTGCGGCAATCCAGAAAACAGAATTTCCTATTGCCGATAAAGTCTGGATCACTATTTTTGCTGCTGACCATGGCATTGCAGAAGAATCAGTATCTGCCTTTCCGCAATCAGTGACCTGTGAGATGCTAAAAAATTTTGCGAATGGTGGTGCAGCTATTAACGTATTGGCAAATCAAGTTAAAGCTAAACTTGAGGTCATAAATGTTGGTACTTGTCAGGAGGTATTATTACCCCAAGTTCGTCATTCCCCGGTAGGGGCTGGTACAAAAAACTTTTTACATCAGCAGGCGATGACTGAGGAGCAGCTAGAAAAAGCGTTGCTGGTGGGGAAGAAAGCAGTGGCTAGAGCAATAGAAGATGGTTCGCATATATTTATTGGCGGCGAAATGGGGATTGCCAATACGACTAGCGCCAGTGCTTGTGCCAGTGCTATATTGAAAGTTGATGCCGGCGCTTTAACGGGGGCTGGGACCGGTTTAAACCAGGACAGGGTAAGAAAAAAGGAAAAAATCATAAGAGAAGCTGTTCTCAAACATCAAGATGCTTTGAATAGCCCAACAACTGTCTTGCAATGCTTGGGGGGCTTTGAAATTGCCGCATTAACAGGAGCCTTTTTGTATGCTGCCCAACAAAAATTACCAGTGATTATTGATGGTTTTATTGCCACAGTAGCCTCATTAATTGCTGAAAAAATTAAGCCAGGTGCGATTGAATGGTTTTTTTATGGCCATTGTTCGGCTGAAAAAGGACATCGTTTGGTTTTGCAGGCTTTGAACGTCGAACCGATACTGAATTTTTACATGCGACTGGGTGAAGGAAGTGGTGCTGCAGTTGCTATTCCTGTGATACGTTCAGCATGTGTTTTGCATAATCAGATGGCTACTTTTAAACAGGCAGAAATATCCAGGGGATAATTTAAGGGGTGACCATAAGTTTTTAACTGTTTGCTGGTTTATTTTGCAATCTTTTTGGTTGCAACCTCGGTTGCATAGTATAACTATGTTTCCTATGTTGCGCCTTGAATATCACAAAAGATCCTGCGCAAAATTGTTAAAAAATTTAGGGCCCCATACTTATTCATTGCCAGGGTTCATTGGAAGATATTTTTATAATTTTATTAGTTGATGGGTAGTGAGATGTTGGGAAAAATAAAAAGTTATGACGAAAAGAACCAAATGGGTGTAATCAGCAGCAAACAGGAAGAGTATGCTTTTCATATCGATGATTGGGATGAAGATGTATCACCAGAAGATGGTGATGAAGTTATTTTTGAAGAAAATGATGGTGAAATAGGCAGGGTCTCTTTACTTGGAGCCAAGCTGCCAAAACCCGAGCCGGTTAAATCACGTATTATTGCTGGGTTGCTTGGTTTGATTCTTGGTGCAGTGGGGGCGCACAGGTTTTATTTAGGATATTACCGGATCGGAATTTATCAGATTATTTTTACTGCGGTTACAATGGGCTATGGCTTGCTTTGGGGTTTTGTCGAAGGTTTTTTAATCATCAGCGGTAACTTTGACAAAGATGCCAAAGGTCGCCCTTTAAAATAGTCTGAAAAATGCACCAGGCATTTTGGCTGGCAGTGCAGTTTTTGACCCGCTTGCCAACGCCTAACTTCAGCGTTATCAATAGTCGGCAAGCGGCGGGTGCTTCAGTTTTGTTTTATCCTGCTGTTGGGTTATTAATTGGTTGTTTACTTATCGCATTCTTCTTGGTATTTCATGGCCTTAATCAGTATCTTCAAGCTGCGTTGGTATTAGTTGTTTGGGTTTTTCTAACAGGAGGTCTGCATCTGGATGGTTTGGCGGATAGTGTTGATGCTTGGGCTGGAGGGTTGGATAGTAAGGAACGAAGTTTGGCAATCATGAAAGATCCTGCTGCTGGACCAATAGCGGTGATAGCTTTGATATTGATTATGCTGGTTAAATGGTCAGCCTTGATTTCAATAATCAGCCAGCAGGAATTGGCAAAATTAATGGTCATTCCCGTAATTGGAAGATTGTCAATATTGTTGATGATGCTATCAACACCTTATGTTAGAGAAAAAGGACTTGGCGAAGCAATTAATAAAAATCTTCCAGTACTGGAGGTATGGGGTGTTGTTCTGCTTAGTTTGACTATTTGTGTCTGGATACTGGGCTTTTTAGCTGTTGTATCTGCTGGCCTGGTTATTTGGTTGTTGCGTCGGATGGTTATGCAAAGATTAGGTGGGGCCACTGGTGATGTTTACGGAGCGGTGCTAGAAATAGTTGAAGCAGCGGCATTGGTGGTTGCAGTTTGGAAATAGGGTGTAAACTGAGATACCTTTCACGTCCAGGAACAACACCTCTATAGCTCCATACTTTTTGCGTCTTCTTATTATTAAAAACAAATCTTAATAGTCCTTTTTCTTTAATTTCTGGCCAAGTTTTCATATCCAAGTCAAAATCTGACACCCTATTTTTCCAAGATGCCCATCCCCAAGAATGTCCAAATTGTGAAAAATAGTAACTGTATTCTCCTGCAAAATGACCATTTTTACTATTGGATCCGGAAATTCTCCCGATACGGGTATCATATCGGAATTTTACAAGTAATTCATCACAAAATCTAAAAAAACAA
>JALXCS010000276.1 GCA_026990815.1 Methylomonas sp.
CGCAAACAAATCTACTTGTTCCAGTTTTGACAGCCAGGCATCAAATGCTTGTTCTGTTAATACGGTTTCATAATCATTATTACGATCAGCTTCAAGGATTTTCTGGCTTGAATTTGAAGCATTGGCAGAATTATCCATCGCTTTAATCCAGGTAGTGAAGCCCAGTTCGGTTAATTGTTTTCTTAATTTTTCCTTATCAACGGGCTTTTTTTTCAGGTCTTCAATTTTATAAGGTAAAGGAAGGTCACATTTGATGGTAGTTAATTCCTTTGATATTGGTAGTTGGTTAAGAGCTGCACGCAAGTTTTCACCCACTTTGCCTTTAATTTCATCTGCATGGCCAATTAGGTTTTCCAATGTACTATATTGATTGATCCATTTTGCCGCCGTTTTAGGGCCAACTTTGGGAACGCCTGGGATGTTATCTACAGTATCTCCCATTAAAGCTAAATAATCGACAATATGCTCAGGTACTACACCAAATTTTTCAATAACACCTTGTCTGTCCAGTTGAGTATCAGACATGGTGTTTTCCAGAATCACATGATCATTAACCAGTTGCGCCATATCTTTATCACCTGTCGATAGAATGACATCGAAACCTTGTTCTGTCGCATATTTTGCCAAGGTTCCCATAACATCATCGGCTTCCACATCAGGAACCATGATTAATGGTAAACCCATTGCCCGAACCAGATTATGTAAAGGTTCGATTTGCACTTTCAAATCATTCGGCATTGGTGGCCGATGTGATTTGTATTCTTCATAAATATCATGACGAAAGGTTTTGCCGGGGGCATCAAAAATGACTGCAAAATAATCGGTCGGATGATCATTGGCAAGTTTTCGTAACATATTGATGACGCCGTAGATGGCATTGCTGGGCATGCCGTCAGGGGTAGTTAAAGGGGGTATGGCATGAAAGGCCCGATGCAGAAAGGATGAGCCATCAACAAGAATCAAGAGTTTTTGGTTTGAATCAGTCATTATTAATAAGAGGAAGAAATAATGTCATTAAATTAAGGCATTTCCACTTTGGATACAAATTAATTGTCGGTATAAGCAGAAAAAGCACGGCTGGAAGCCATGCTTTTTAAGATAGGAAAGGGATTATTTTAAGGGAGGATCAAGTCTTTTACTTTTAAAAATTGGAATCTGACACCCGTTCCGCCCCAGACTACCATCAGTCTTTCGCGGCCATGTTTGTCGAAGTAACCAATTTCTATATCGTGATAGCCGGCTGTCAGCTTGATAACACCGCCTCTTGCCCGGAATCCATGAATACCATCATTATTGACTATTTCTTTACCATCAATAGATAAGCGACTGCCATCATCAGAAATGGTGTAGAAATAATAGGTGCCATCAACCGGAATATTAATTTGCGCCCGGTATCTGAATGCAAAGTCATTATTTTGATTTCTTTCTCTGAGTGAGAAATTTTTGCTGATACCTGTTTTTACAGGAGTCAACGAATCAAAGTCAGGAACTGAATTCCAGGATCCTTCATAATATTCAAAAGCAATTCCGGACCCTACTCTTATAGAAACCGTGGCATTATCAAAACCACCTTTACCATCACTAATGGTATAAGCAAAAGTGTCTATACCGGAGAAACCAAAATCAGGTGTGTATGAAATCATGTCGTCAATGATTTGTACTGAGCCATTTTCAGCTTCACTGACGCTTTCAATACTAATTACATCACCATCCGGGTCGTTGTCGTTGCTAAGAACGTCAATACTGATAGCAGTGTTAGCCGGACTGAAAGCCTTGTCTGGACTTGCAACAGGGAAAGTGTTGCCAGGATCGGCAGAACGCAGGAAGTTGCTGGTCAACATTTGTCTTTGATGATTTGGGCCTTGCCAATCAATATTTAAAGTCTGATTGCCTTGCTGCTGGAAATACTGGACTTCAATGCTGTGCAAACCTGCAGTCAAGTTGATAGTACCGCTTTGCTCACTAGTATTGCCGATTGAGTTATTGACAACAACAGGCTGGCCGTCAACTAAGAGTTGGCTGCTATCATCAGACTGAACAAAGAATTTGTATTGTCCCTGCTGACGAATTTCAATCTGTCCGGTAAAACGAAGCGCATAGGAAAAATCCCTGTCGCGTTTGGTAATGGTGAAGTTGTGAGCAACACCTTCAAATTTTGGCGATAATTGTGAAAAATCTGGTAATTGTGACCAGGAGCCTTCAAAATATTTATATTTGACACCAAGCCCAACATTGACTGTTACAGTCGCTGTTGCACTATTGTTATTGCCATCGGAAATTGTATATTGAAAATCATCCTTGCCAATAAAGTCACTTTCCGGGGTGTATTGTATGCTGTCACCAAGAATTGTAACTGTCCCGTGTTTTGCTGAACCAACACTGGCGATGACCAGATTATCCTGTTCGGGATCCGCATCGTTATTCAGCACATTGATCCGGATCGCTTTGTCCTGCTCGGTGGTGTCCATGTCATCGTTGGCAGTCGGTTTAGCATTTGGCTTACTTTCAGGGATGGTTGCTTCATACCAATCGGCAATTTGAGGTCCGGAAATATTTAAAACTTTTACAGCATTTGCACCATCAGTGGCTGTTTCTGGGGAGCCACAGGGCAGTCCCTTGCAATTACTGATATCCGGGGTAGAAAACATTTGAACCCGTCGCGCATTATAAGCACTGTTATAAGCCATGGTTGTAACAAAAGTGTTATCGACACCATGGCCACGTCCCCACGGATATAAGCCTCCATTGCTGCCTTGCTTGTAAGAGTGACCGAGGGTTAGATTATGCCCCAGTTCATGGGCGAATGAACTGGTACAAACATGGCCAACGATACTATAACCATAGTTTTTGTAATATGAATAGACTTGACCATCTTTACCCCGGGGTACAAAACCTACTCCGCAATAAGGTCCTGTTGGGGTCAACATGGTAACAAGATCTGCTCCATATTTACTGCGCAGACTCCGTGCCTTTTCACTGTTTTTTAAGTTGTAAAGAGTATCGACATCTGTTTTAGCATTAGCGAGATCCAGTTCTTCGATATGAACAATACGGAAGCGAATATTTGCATTACTGTTTTTCAGGGCTTTATTAGCGTATTGTTCCATATTGGCCAGTCGTGCTGCCGGGTCACTGTTAGCCATGGAAGGTGGATAAACCGCCACGATATCGATGGTGTCAATTACCGACCATGCCGGGGCTGAGAAAAGTCCAACCGCCAAAGTTAAACCGGGGGTTAGGGATTTTAATTTCATTAATTTATACCTCTATTGATACTGATTTGGGATTTGTCTAAACAAAAATTCAGGAAATACCTTCTGGTGGGGGTAAAATGCCATCTTCATTTTTTCGGTATTGGTTTAATTCACGGTCGTCAAGTACTACGCCTACGCCGGTTTGGTTGTTTATTTCAACCTGATAGATACTTTCGCCCGTTGCAACTGTGATAAAAGTACTGTTTTCACCTTCGGTAATTGAAAATGAGGCGTTTTCATCGCCATTTTCAATGGTTCCTGAAGAAATGGTGATTTCACCGTTATATGCGCGTGTTGATTCATCAATGATGCCAATGAAGGATTTGTTTTCTTGTGGAATTAATAAAGAAACCTGCTCACCTTCTGAAAGTTTCATGGAGCCTGGTTGTTTGACTTTTATATATTCAACATACAGGTTGTCCGGTATATCTTTCGGACGTTGCTGAAGCGCAGCATGTTGCCAAAGTTGCCGGGTTTTCACCGGTTGCAATAATTGCTGAATATTTTGTGCTTTTTGAACAGTCTGGTTGCCGGTCAGAATTGGTTGCTCAGAAACCTGATGTGCCAGCTGGTCTGTTTGTGCTTCACTGGACTTATCAATCTGTTTTGTAAATGAATAATAAGTCAGTGCCATAACCCCACAAAGCGATAGCACAACTGCGGGTAAATTCATTTTCATAAATAATCCTGTCTTTTGGAAGAAAAGTCAGGGTTAAGAATAGAGAAAGTTGGGCTAGCTTTTAGTGAAGCGCAACACAATCCGGATTTTATTTGTTGAGTTACTGCACAAAACCGGAATGGTTGTTAGAAACTGTGTGCACGACAAAAAGTTCACCTCCTTACACGTTAAATAGGTAATTAATTGAAATAACAAGACCTTCTATCGCAGGGATACGATAGAGAGTTACAAGGATGTATTTACGCGTGTCTTTTTATTTCAATTGCTTACCTACATTCCACAAGTTTTTGTCATGTACAGAGGTTGGGAAATGAATATTTTGAAGAGGACGGTAAATAAATCCGCCCATGACAAATATGGCTG
>JALXCS010000277.1 GCA_026990815.1 Methylomonas sp.
AAATTAAATGTATGTGTCATCAATTTTCCTCTTTGTTATTTCTTCATTTTATGAAAATGACACAGATTTTTGAACACTACCGTATAAAGCAAAAAAATCACAAAATATTCACTGCAAAAAATTTTGAGCTAGGGTTATATCCCTTTAACCCAAGACTCTTGAAAAGCTTTCCTGTTACTTTTTACCGCCGCATTTACCTTCCATTGCTTTGCCTGCCTCTTTCATTTTGTCACCACATTTGCCTTCCATTGCTTTGTCTTTAGCGGCTGCCCCCGCTTTGTTTGCCGCACACTTACCTTCCATTGCCTTGCCTGCTGCCTTCATTTTACCGCCACATTTACCTTCTCCACAGGCACCATCTTTCATTTTCATTTTTCCAGCATCACTATCCGCTTCGACCAGGTTCATATAGCCGTCCGATAATTCTGTCATTGCGAATGGGTCAGAATTTGCATTAGTATCGGCAACTGCTGCTGTTGTGCTCATTCCAGATATAAAAGTTGTGCCAATGGCCAGAGCTAAAGATGTTTTAGTGTTGTCTTTCATGTTTTATCCTCAATAGTTATTAATAATGTCCCAGTTTTCCATTTCCCCAGGAAAACCAAAACTGATTATAAGTCGTTTATTTTAATGTTTCCTTACAATTATTTTCATCATCCTGAAAATAACAAACATCCAACCTCAGGATAAAAGTGTTTGTTTTTTTTACACCTCCTGGCGATAACACAAACATACTCCGACTTAGGCGTTTGAAATCAAATAAAAAAATAATTCCTGCATTTTTCTTGCTTGATTTTCGTACAAATTTAATTAAGTCATTTTCAATAATCATGAAAGCAAAACAACTATTAACATTTTTTTACTTCCTTGGCTGTTTTTTTACCTCTTCCTTGCTTGAAGCTTCTACAATACAGATCCCAACTGTTGACATTGTTCCCACAGAGGTGACTATTGACCCTCCTGTTTTTAAACCCATAAAAATAGAAAGAAACCTGGCTTTACAAATTGACGAGGAGAAAAGTTTTTTTGAGATCAGAAAGCAGCCAGATGACACTATATCCTTTGGTGGTCCTTGGTACTTTCGATTAAATTACTACAACGGCAACTACAATTTTGAAACTTATGAAAAATTCAATGAATCAAAAATATACACTATATCTGGAAAAATAGAACTTAATGATAAGTATTATGAATCCGAGTCAATAATTTCATTTATCACCAAAATCACATCCATTAGTTTTGACTCCAAACTAAGCAACATAGATTTTGACACAGATTATTTTTGGTCATCCTCGGAAAAAGCCCGGGAAATTAGCATATACCTAGAGGGGGGCTGGATAGAGGCCTCTACCCCCCTTCCTCCACCTTATTATTCCACCCATAAAGGCGCTACTTTTGATGGCGAGTCGTTATTATTATTTGGAGATGGGAACTTCAAACTAGACGAAGCCAGCGGACTTTATGTGATTCAATCAGATGAAAGTTCTACTCATAGAATCAGATATCATATAGAAGCAAACGTGGTTAATACCATACCAGTTCCAAGCGCAATTTACTTGTTTTTAAGTGGGCTCGGGGTTTTGACGGGCTATCGAAAATATTTGCGAACCGTTTAATAAAAAGAAAACCACACCCAAATATTAAAATTTGAGTGTGGTTCCTCTCCATCACAGGCTATTCGTACTCTTCACTTTTTTACCGGTTTATTGGAATTTAATGCATTCCAGCCGATCACCAATCGATAGATATACAAAACGATCACAGGGAGTAAAACGAACAGCCCAAAAGGTGTCGCCCAGGTAAATCCATAGACTGCCAAACCAGCCAATAATATAATTGTGCTATTCACCTGCCAGTTAAAATGGGATTCTACCCAGGTTCCCGCTACATCTGCTCTTTTTATAAAATTAATTGCAAGACCAATAAATAAAGGTATTCCAGCAAAGGCAAAAGCTAACAACTGCAATAAGTAAACTGTTGCTGCTAATTTTTTTAATGACTGTGTCTTTTCGTCTATTTCTTGATTATCTGTAATTTCACTCATTTCTCACCCTCTTTATCATTTTAAAAAAAATTGGGGAATATACCGATTCCCCAGATTTTTTGACTTTTTATTTCTTTATCGTCACAACTATTTTGATATGGGCTTTTTTGAAAAAATCAAGGCTTTGAAAATAATTTTAATATGTTCTTATATTCTGAATAATAATGTTGCACCCAGCTTAATAAAAAAAGACAATAGGCTTTGGGCAAATCCTTTGATAAATCCCTAATCTTCAAGAACTCAACATTTTATATAAACCTCAGGGTTATTTATCTACCATAAAACAGGAGCTGATCGTGAAAATTGTTATCGTAGGAGGAGTTGCCGCTGGAGCATCTACAGCAGCTCGCGCCAGAAGGTTAAATGAAGAGGCGAAAATAATCGTTTTGGAAAAAGATGCATTTATTTCTTTTGCCAATTGCGGCTTACCCTATCATATTGGCAGAGAAATCAAAGATCGTAGTGCGTTGTTACTGCAGACACCCGAAACCCTGAAAGAAACGCTAAATATTGAAGTCAGAACCAATCATGAAGTGACCGAGATTAACAGAAAAGCCAAACAAGTCACTGTCACCAACCTGAAAAACAACCGAGTCTACAACGAAAGTTACGATAACTTAGTACTCTGCCAGGGAGCCGAACCCTTAAGGCCACCTATCCCGGGCATCAACCATCCAAAAATATTTACGCTTCGAAACATTCCTGACATGGACGCTATAATCCGGGAAATTGATACCGGAGCCCACAAAGCGGTTGTCATTGGCGGTGGTTTTATTGGTATCGAAGTGGCTGAAGCCTTTCGCCATCGAGATATGGAAGTCGATCTGGTTGAATTACAAAATCAGTTAATGCCTCCTCTGGATAGAGAAATGGCCTGTGATTTGGGCAACCACATGAAAAATAAAGGCGTCCACCTGCATTTAGGACATGCCGCCAAAGAATTTATTGATATCAGTGGAAAAGTAAATGTCATTCTTGATAATGGCGAATCATTACCGGCGGATCTTGTGGTGTTGGCCATCGGCGTTAGGCCTGCATCACATCTGGCTGTTGAAGCTGGAATCGAAACCGGAGACAGAGGGGGCATTAAAGTCAATAGCCAAATGCTAACTTCCGATCCTGATATTTATGCAGCGGGTGATATGGTTGAAGTGCCGGATACCGTCACCGGCGAACCCACACAAGTGCCTTTAGCCGGCCCTGCAAACCGGCAGGGACGTATTGTTGCTGATAATATTTTTGGCCGGCATAGTGAATATCGCTCAACACAGGGAACCGCCGTCGTTAAGGTTTTTGATATGACGGCTGGCTCTACAGGCGCTTCAGAAAAAACACTGCAGAGACTTAACCATCCCTTCCATAAAATTTACCTGCATCCTTCAGGCCATGCAGGTTATTATCCCGGCACCGCTCCAATGCATGTAAAACTGCTCTTTCAGCCTGATACCGGACTCGTCTTAGGGGCGCAAATCGCCGGTTTTGATGGTGTCGATAAACGAATAGATGTTTTTGCCACGGCAATCCGCGCAAAAATGACTGTTTTCGATCTGGAACACCTTGAACTGGCTTATGCTCCACCTTATGGTTCTGCAAAAGATCCAGTCAATATGGCTGGATTTATCGCCAGTAATTACCTGCACGGCGATCTGGATTTCTGGTATGCAGAGGATTTTCCGGAAAAAACTTCGAACGGCATTTTGCTGGATGTGCGTGGCGCAAAAGAATTCGCCGCTTGGCATATCCCTGGCGCTATGAATATTCCGTTGACTGAGTTACGTTCACGACTAGCAGAAATTCCGCAAGAAAAACCCGTTTATATTTATTGCCGTGTCGGATTCCGTAGCTATCTGGCATACCGAATTTTAATCCAAAAAGGATTCGATCAAGCGGCTATTTTGGCTGGTGGCTCCAAAACCTTTAATTGCTATTGTTGTATGGCTCCCACGACAGGTGGCCCAGGCGTTCCGTTTGTTTCCCATGCCGAAGAAAAAATGGCCGAAAAACCGGATGCGTTAAAAAACCCTTGATTCAGCTATAAATGTTATTTCTCAGCGTCAATAATTGCATATTGAAATGAACGAAAATGATTGGCTACTTAACAATGAACTGCCTATTCGGTTAGGATTTTTCTTTGGCGTTTTTGCAGTCATTGCTATTTGGGAATTTTTGGCGCCGCGGCGTAAACCAACAATTTCCAAATCATTGCGCTGGACAAACAATCTGGCGTTAATCTTTCTCAACAATCTGGT
>JALXCS010000278.1 GCA_026990815.1 Methylomonas sp.
GAATTCCGAAGGGCAACCAATCCTTAAAAACAATCTTCCCGGTTTCAACAGAAACCAAACTTATTGTTTATGAGGATAATATGGCTTTACCCAATAGACCCTGGCTGTTTTTATTGCTATTGATTTTTTTCAGCAAATTACATGCTGAAGAATTAAATATTTTAACTTTTCAATCAGCGATTGATCGTGCGCTTGCAGACAATCCTGGTTTGGCGCAAATCCAAGCACGTTCTGAAGCGATGGCTGCAATACCATCTCAAGTTGGATCATTACCTGACCCGGTCATCAGCTTTAATGCTCTTAACTTACCGGTAGATAGTTTTGATACCCGACAGGAAAATATGACCCAGTTGCAAGGGGGAATTACCCAAGTTATTCCTTTTCCAGGCAAATTGGCATTACGAGAACAAGCCGCATTACAAGAAGCAGAAGCTGCAACACATGACGTTGTTGAGGCGCGTTGGCGATTATTACGAGATGTTAAGACGATCTGGTGGAGTCTTTTTTATCTGGACAGGGCTGTGGAGATTATCCGTATCAATCAGGAGTTGTTGCGACAGTTTGTGGAAGTAGCCAGAACCAAGTACGAAGTAGGGGAGGGGTTACAACAGGATGTCTTATTGGCACAACTTGAATTATCAAAATTGTTGGATAACGAATTGACATTTGTTGGTGCAAGGGAGAGGGCTGAGGCGCAACTGAATGCACTTTTGGACAGGCCAGCCAATATCAGGATTGTTATACCCAAACAAGTTACAGATGTATTGCCAGAGTTGCTGCAGGAATCTGAACTTTTTCAACAAGCTGAGCAGTTTCGAGCCTTATTGTTATCAAAGCATGAGGTAATCAATGCGGCAAAATCCCGGTTGCAATTAGCAGAGAAAGATGTTTATCCGGATTTTAAAGTCGGTGCTTATTATGGCGGACGGGATGATACGTTAGCGGGTCGGGAACGTGCTGATTTTTTGAGCATGCGGATCAGCATGAATGTACCGATTTTTATGGCCAGCAAACAACTCAAAGCCATAGATCAACGCAGTGCTGAACTGATGGAGCGTAAATATGCCTTGCAGGATGAATGGAATAAGGTACGCGCCGATATTTCTGCTGCTTACAGCGATTATCGGCAACGCAAAAATCAAGTGGTGTTATTCAAAAGCGGCATTATTCCCCAGGCACGACAAACAGTTGCCTCGATGTTGGCGGGCTATCAAGTAGACAAGGTAGATTTTCTTAATCTGGTCCGTAGCCAAATCACTTTATATAACTATGAAACACAATACTGGATGGCACTAAGTGAAGCCAACCAGGCATTAGCACAACTGACTGCCGTGGTCGGCAAGGAAGACATCTATGAATAAAAACTTATTGATCATCATACTATTAGCACTTGCAGTAGGATTGGCTGGCGGCTATTGGATAGCAAATTCAAAACAGAGTGATGAGCAACAGACTACATCTTCTTCTGATAAAAAAATATTATTTTATCGCAGTCCCATGAACCCTTCGGTAACTTCCCCAGTGCCAGCAAAGGATTCAATGGGAATGGATTATGTCCCGGTTTATGCGGAACCGGATAAACCCAAGCAGCGTAAGATCTTGTTTTACCGGAGTCCCATGAATCCGTCAGTTACTTCACCAACACCTGCAAAAGATGCGATGGGCATGGATTATGTTCCGGTCTACGCTGATGATGACAGTGGTGATGACGAACCAGCAGGTACCGTTAAAATTGACGGGACCGTTGTGCAGCAAATGTCGGTTCGGACTGCTAAGGCCGTTAAAAGTGTCATGTCGCATAATGTTCGTGCAGTAGGTCGGGTGAGTTATGACGAAGAATTGATGGTGCATTTACATCCTAAAATTGAGGGCTGGATTGAAAAAATGAATGTTGATAAAACGGGGCAATGGGTGAAAAAAGATACTGACTTGTTGAGTATCTATTCACCTCAATTGGTAACTAGTCAACAGGAATATCTTCTAGCATTAAACAATTTGAAAGCACTGGAAAAAAGTCCGATAGAAGATATTCGACGCGGTGCTAAAGAAATGGTTAGTAGTTCCCGCGAGCGGCTTAAATTACTAGATGTTCCGCTGCATCAAATTCGTGAACTAGAACGCACCCGTAAAATCAAAAAGAATATACATATTCATGCCCCAGCAGATGGTATCGTGATGAAAATAGGTGCTCGTGAAGGACAATATGTAACCCCTTCAACAGAAATCTATATGATTGCTGATTTGCATAAGATATGGGTTTATGCAGATATTTATGAATACGAATTGCCCTGGGTAAAAGAAAACGATCCGGTGGAAATGCAGCTGGCCGGTGTTCCCGGGAAAGTATTCAAAGGTCACGTGGCTTATATCTATCCCTATGCCGAGGCTAAAACACGGACTATCAAAGTAAGACTGGTCTTTGAAAACTCGGAACTACTATTAAAACCTGAAATGTTTGCCGAAGTGACGATATATGCCAGCAAACAACTGGATGCAGTTGTGATTCCGTCTGAAGCCATCATTCGTTCAGGTACACGTGCCCAGGTTTTTGTAGTACGCGGCTATGGCAAGTTTGAACCGCGCCTGATTGAACTGGGATTGTCATCAAATGGCAAGGTTGCTGTCTTGAAGGGACTCAAAGAAGGTGAAGAAGTTGTCACCTCAGCACAATTCCTGATTGATTCGGAGTCTAAGCTGCGTGAAGCGACAGCCAAAATGATGGAGCCTGTAAGTCATACGAAAGAACCCGCGATGAATAAAAATGAAGAAATGAATCAAGGAGAGATGAATCATGATTAATGCCATTATCAACAGCGCCTTAAAAGATCGCTTCATGGTATTGATTGCTACGGTGATCATTGCCCTGATCGGTTTATGGAGTTATAACAATACGCCTTTGGATGCAATACCGGATTTATCTGATGTCCAGGTGATTGTCTTTACCGAATTTCCGGGTCAGGCGCCTCAGGTAGTAGAGGACCAGGTTACCTATCCGTTGACGACTGCCATGTTGGCCGTTCCGAAAGCAAAAGTAGTACGAGGGTATTCCTTTTTTGGATTGTCATTCGTATATATCATTTTTGAAGACGGTACCGATATGTATTGGGCGCGTTCCAGGGTATTGGAATATCTCAATTATGTCAGTGGCCGTTTGCCGTCTGGAATCAGTCCGGCTTTGGGTCCGGATGCAACCGGTGTGGGCTGGGTCTATGAGTATGCCTTGGTTGATAGGACGGGGAAGCATGACCTATCGGAGTTACGGTCACTTCAGGACTGGTATTTACGTTATCCACTGCAAACCGTGCCTGGCGTTTCCGAAGTGGCTTCCATTGGTGGTTATGTCAAACAATATCAGGTTGAGGTAGACCCCAATGTACTAGAGGCTTACCAGATTCCCTTAAGCAAAGTGATCAAAGCCATCAAGCGATCCAACAACGATGTGGGTGGCCGATTGGTGGAAATGGCGGAAACGGAATATATGGTCAGGGGATTGGGATATATCAAGTCCATTGCTGACCTGAAGACGATTCCTGTCGGTGTCGATCAGAATGGTACACCGATTCGGTTACAGGACGTGGCACATATCCAACTGGGTCCAGAATTGCGCCGTGGATTGGCGGAATTGAATGGTGAAGGCGAGGTGGCTGGTGGCATCGTCATCATGCGTTTTGGCGAAAATGCCCTGGCGACCATTCAGGGTGTGCGTAACAAGCTGGAAGAGCTCAAGAAAGGTTTGCCGGAAGGCGTCGATATTATTCCCGTTTATGACCGTGGAGATTTGATTGAACGTGCTGTAGACAGCCTTAACAGTTCATTGATACAAGAACTGTTTATTGTCAGTTTGGTTGTGATGATGTTTTTGTTACATGCACGTTCAGCTTTTGTTGCTGTTATCACCTTGCCTTTAGGTATTCTAATGGCCTTTATCGTCATGAAGTTTCAGGGGCTCAATGCTAATATCATGTCTTTGGGTGGGATTGCGATTACCATCGGAACAATGGTGGATGGTGCGATCGTAATGATCGAGAATGCTCACAAGCATCTTGCTCAAGCAGCAGAAGAGAAGGGTTCGGATTTGACTATTGACGAACGTTGGGAGGCAATTAGGGAATCATCCCTGGAAGTCGGTCCAGCATTATTCTTTTCGTTGTTGGTGATTTGCGTATCCTTCCTGCCTATTTTTACCATGCAGGCTCAGGAAGGCCGTTTGTTTAGTCCACTGGCGTTTACGGCGACCTATTCGATGGCTGCCGCTGCTATTCTTGCC
>JALXCS010000279.1 GCA_026990815.1 Methylomonas sp.
ATCTCGTCGGCTGATAGCTGGTAATCATTCATGTCGTTATTATATTCGCTATCAATACAATACGTCATCTAGTTTATGTGCATTCTTGATCGCGAATAGTATAATAGGAAAATATAAAACAATGATTGATAAGAAAAAATCTGTAGTGGCAACTGAATCAAATTAAAAATTTTAACTTATTGAAATACTGGAAAATTGATAATAAAAGCTGCGAAGATGAGTTAAATTGTCGGGTAAAGTCGTGTTTTCGACAAGCGGTCATGCCAGGAAAGTTTTTTCTTGTCAATCATAATCCAAAGAAAGCCAACACCTAAGAGAGCCCATGAAAAAAATCCGAAAATAAAACGGAAAAACGCTTGTTTCCAGGTGATTGGGCGTTGATCGGAATCAAGAACGCGTAATTTCCAGGTTTTCAGACCTGGAGTTTGACCTCCATGAGTCCAAAACCAGCCAAAATAAAGAAAGCTGATGCCAAGCAAGTACCCAGGGTAGAGAATGTTGGAGTTGGTAAAGGCTTCCCCTTCATTAAAGGGTAATGCGGCGGCAGTTGCAAAAAAAAGTATCGCAAGTAGTAATAGTGCGTCATAAAAAACTACCACAAAACGTCGAAAAAAACCCGGCGATGGTAATGCATGATCGTCGGGCATTTATTGCTCTACTACAAAAAAACTTCTCGGTATTGACGTATCAAGCGGACATTCTTTGTCCTAGATACAAACAAACTGCAACCAATCCGCCCAGCATCAGCAAGGAAAATAGGAAAGGCGGTTTGTGGAGCAATAAGATAACAAAATCTATTACCAGGATGCTGGTTGCCAAAGGATGGTCAAGCAGTGAATCAAGAATCTTTTTAGTCATACTAGCCTCTGTACACTTGGAAATTCTGACGTTGAATGTTTTCCAATAAAAAAAGTTGATAAGTCCTTGTTAGCAAAAACAAAGGTCTTTTCCGTATTGTGGATATAACTATATAATTCTACTATATTTACAGTGGGCATGTAAAAAAATGTAAGGCTTGAGGCTGTGGGATTTCAAAAATGTTATGATGGAATGCATTTAATCAACCTAATATCAGTCGTTCATTTGGACATTCACATGAACCATCAGTTAATTTTTATAATTGAAGGCTTGTCCTTAAAAACACCTGCTTCAAGATATTGTGCTTTGCACGGGCTAAGGTTTTTATGTCTATTTTGATGCATAACAATATGGGGGCTTAAGCTATCTGCTAAATGTTCAATAACCTGGAAAAAAACGAACAAAGGTAAAAATATTATTCTAAACTTCATTAAAAAAATTCTTCCTAACGGAAATAACAACAAAAAAAAGCAATCAAAGGCCAAGATATTTTCTCGTTCCGAGCACAATATTTCACGAAAAAATATCAGCGAAAATGCGTTGAAGGTATTGTACAGGCTTAACAAATCTGGATACGAGGCCTACTTGGTTGGTGGTTGTGTCAGAGATCTTTTATTAGGTAGGGAGCCAAAAGATTTTGATGTGGTAACCGATGCCAGCCCAGAGGAAGTAAAAAAAGTTTTTAGAAATTGTCGTTTAATTGGTCGGCGATTTCGTTTGGCCCATGTTTTTTTTGGACGGGAAATCATTGAGGTGGCTACGTTTCGCGGTTCAGATGATTTTGCAAATGAACGTGTCCATGAGAACGGACGCTTATTACGTGATAATGTATTTGGCAGTATTGAAGAAGATGTATGGCGTAGGGATTTTACGGTAAATGCACTTTATTACAATATTCGCGATTTTTCCGTTGTTGACTATGTCGGTGGAATGGAAGACCATCAGGCCGGCATTCTGAAATTAATCGGAGATCCGGTTACCCGCTATCGGGAAGACCCGGTGAGAATGTTGCGGGCAATCCGTTTTGCAGCGAAACTGGGTTTCAAAATACACCCCGAAAGCGAACGAGAAATTCCTGATATGGCCAATTTGCTGGAAAATATTCCATCTGCCCGTTTATATGATGAAGTCTTGAAGTTGTTTATTTCCGGTTACGCGGTCCAGACTTTTGAGATGCTTCGTCATTATGACCTGTTTTCTGCACTTTTCCCGGCTACGGATTTGAGTTTGCAATTGGAAACTGATGGCTTTCCACGGCTTTTTTTAGCCAAGGCGTTAGAAAATACCGATCTTCGCATTAATGAAGGTAAAAGTGTGACACCTTATTTTTTGATGGCGGCATTTTTATGGGAGCCGGTTCAATCCGCAGCGAAGGAGAAACTAAAACAGGGGAAGCATGGTGCGATTGCTTATCAGGAAGCTGCGAGAGAAGCAATCAGATTTCAAGTAAAGCATACGGCTTTTCCCAAGCGTGTAGGTTTGGCAATGACTGAAGTTTGGACGCTTCAAGGTCGTTTTTCCCATAGAAGTGGTGTCAGAGCCTATAAGTTGCTAGGTCATCCAAGATTCCGGGCAGCCTATGATTTTTTATTATTACGAGCAGAAACCGGAGGGGCTGATCCGGAATTGGCGGATTGGTGGACTAAATTTCAGGTGGCAAATCAAGCTGAGCAAGGGAAAATGTTAAAAAAAGCAGCTGGACAACATCGAAATAAACGGCGACGCCCCAAAAAATCGCCGAAGTCATCAAAACAATCGATAGCTACAAAAGATTAACTGTCGGTTTTATGCTTAAGTCACAACACATCGTCTATATCGGTCTTGGTAGTAATCTGGAAAACCCAGTGGACCAGATAAATTCAGCACGATTAGCCATTAATCATTTGCAAGATGTTCAGGAATCAGCTTTTTCGAGTCTTTATCGCAGTGCGCCAATGGGGCCAAAAGATCAGCCTGACTATATTAATGCGGTACTAGCAATCCAGACCAGTCTTGAGCCGCTTGACTTGCTCAGAAAATTACAGCAAATTGAAAACCAGCATGGCAGAATTAGGAAAAATCAACGCTGGGGTGCAAGGACATTGGATTTGGATATTTTACTTTATGGCAATCAGCAAATTGATCACTCTGATTTACAAGTTCCTCATTATGGGATGGCCGATAGGGCTTTTGTGCTGTATCCGCTCCAAGAAATTGCACCCGAACTGGATATTCCAGGGATGGGGGAACTGGCAGATTTACTAACGAATATGCCATCCGATGGTTTAGAAAAAATCGATTTATGACATCAAAAGATTCTCAAAGCAGCAAGAAGCGCATGTCAATACTGGATTTACAGGCAATGAAGCGCTCGGGTGAAAAAATAGCCAGCTTAACCGCTTATGATGCCAGCTTTGCTGCAATGTTGGATCAAGCAGGAATTGATTTAATCCTGGTGGGTGATTCGTTAGGTATGGTGGTGCAGGGAAAAGAATCTACTGTACCTGTGACTATTGATGAAATGATTTATCACAGTCAATGTGTAACCCGCGCTAGAGATAAAGCTTTTGTCGTAGTGGATTTACCATTTATGAGTTATTCAACTCCTAAAATAGCAGCAGAAAATGCGGCTAAATTAATGCAACAGGGGTTGGCGCAGATGGTAAAGCTGGAAGGGGCAAAGTTGGATATCGTTACTTTTTTGGTGGCGCAAAGCATTCCGGTTTGTGCCCATTTGGGTTTGTTGCCCCAATCAATCAATCAATTAGGTGGCTATCGTGTTCAGGGACGTGAAAAAAATTCGGCTGACAAGATTCTAGCTGATGCGATAAGCCTGGAGCAGGCCGGGGCCAGTTTGTTAATTCTGGAATGTATCCCGGCGACGCTGGCAAAGAAAATAACTAATCAATTGCAGATTCCAGTCATTGGAATTGGCGCGGGTGTTGATTGTGATGGTCAGATACTGGTTATTTATGACATGCTGGATATTGGTGTTAACCGTAGACCTAGGTTTTCCAAAAACTACTTAAAAGAGGCTGCGGATATTTCGGAAGCGATAAGCCAATATATTACTGAGGTCAAACAGCAGCAGTTTCCAACGCCTGATCATTCATACTGATTATGCAGGTTATTCAATCTATTGAACAAATTCGACAGCTTGTTCGTCAATGGAGGCAATTGGAAAAAACTATAGGTTTTGTGCCAACCATGGGGAATCTGCATCAAGGTCATTTATCACTGGTGGAGGAAGCACAAAAATGCGCGGATAAGGTTATCGTCAGCATCTTTGTTAATCCTACTCAGTTTGCTCCGGGTGAAGACTTTACGAGTTACCCTCGCACCTTGCAAGAAGATCAGGAGAAACTTGAAAACGCTCAAGTTGATGTTTTATTTGTTCCGGATAGGGAAGAAATTTATTTTCCAGACGAGTCTACCAGGATAAATGTATCGGGATTGTCCGAGCAGTATTGTGGAGCCTCCAGGACCGGACATTTTTCCGGGGTAGCAACGGTAGTGTGTAAATTACTCAATATTGTTCAACCCGATTCGGCAGTATTTGGACAGAAAGATTTTCAGCAGTTGCGTGTTATTCAGCGCATGGTGAGGGATCTGAATATTCCGGTTAAGATAAAATCGATGCCGACGTTTCGTGGGCTGGATGGTCTGGCAATGAGTTCGAGGAATAGTTATTTAACTCCTGAGCAGAAAGCTACTGCTCCCGAGCTTTATCAAGCATTGCTTGATGCAAAAGAAGCAATATTGGCTTGCCGCCAAGGGTACCCGGAAATAGAGCATCAACAAATTTCCAGATTGAGGTGCAGTGGCTTTGACCCTGAATATTTTGTAATTTGCCGGAGTTTGGATTTGCACTCTGCCAAATCAGACGATACTGATTTGGTTATCTTGACTGCGGCAAAATTGGGGAAAACCCGTTTGATCGATAATATCGAATTCATCAAGAAAATATGAAACACTATTTTTTTTTATTACTATTGTGTTCGCTAAATTTCACAGTTCAGGCTGAATTACCGGAAAAAGACCCCGTACCAACGAAAGCAGCAGAAAAAATTCCTTTAACATCCGAGCTGGACAATAAATCGACAACACCGGTAATACAGGCCGGTGAGCACGTACAAATTGATTCATTAGCAACTGGGAATCTTGATACGGAAGTCCGGTCATCGTCTGAAACAGTTTCCCCAGCCGAGGAGAATATAACTCGACAACCAGAGACAGATCAGAAAGTCATTGCCATCCCTTCGCAAGAACCAACCCAACAATCACCTACTTCCGAACAGGTAGCGAAAACTCAAATTGTTCAGGCCGGGAAAAAATCACAACAATCTTTTTCCGATCAGGAACTAATTCTCAAATACATTGAGGACTTGATGTATTTGAATCAGACGCTGCCTAAAACAGAGAGTGAGAATGAAATTGATTTGTTATTGGAGAAAAAAACCAATATTTTAAATCAACTGATTGCATTGCTGGGCAAGACTAGAATTGATGAATTACCGATTTTTGAGGATAGAGAACAAATACAATTTTTAAATTCCAGAATAGCCATTAATGAAACCCGGGGTAATGACCTGGCTGTTCAAAGGGACAAGGCTAAGTTAGCTTATTTCAAAATAAAACGCGAAATTCTGGAGTATTTGCAATATTTAATTGACGCATCCCGCAGTTATACAGTTGTCGATGAAATTGTTGATGAATCTGTTTCTCGTTTAAATGCAGTTCGCAGCGAAATGAAGCAGTACAAATTGCCCAGGGGTGATGATTCGAGTAAGGTTTATACAGAGCTGAAAAAAAATTATACAGACTTGAAGCTGGTTTTTGATACCTATCAGGATATTTTGTCATTTGTGATAGCGAATCCCGGGAAAGTTGTAACTACCCATTGGTTTCAGAAGATATCATTACTTTCAAGTATCGCTTTTTTTAATAATTTTGAAGTTTTTCGGACAGCTAATCATAAGCTTGCTCCTTTACGTATTGATATGGGGGGAATTATCGTTTCTCTGCTTATCGTAATGTTAGTGGTATTTTGGTATCCATTGGCGGTTAAGGGTATTAGTTGGTTAGTAGAAAGATATTTTTTACAGGGAGAAAATGAGCATACCGAAGAAATTTATCATTCCTTAAAAAAGCCTATTTTTACCTTGATTGTGGTTTTCAGTCTTGATTTAGCCAGCTATGCATTATTCTACAAAACCGAATATAAATCATCTCTGGAGAACGTTTTTTTTGTCATTTATACGGTGATTTATCTGTGGATTCTGTTCAAAATACTGGATAGTATCGTTGTCGTACAGCTTGATAAATTTTCTAAAAGTAGCCGTCAATTGCGCAAAGAATTGGTTAATCTTGGTATCAAAGCGACCAAAGGCTTATTTATGATTATTGGCTTATCAGTATTACTGAACCGGTTTGGAATCAGTATTGCAGCGCTGATGTCAACGCTCGGTATTGGTGGTTTGGCATTCGCATTGGCGGCAAAAGACAGTCTGTCTAATTTGCTTGGAGGAGTTACTTTATTAATTGATAATGTATTCAGTATTGGTGACTGGATAGAAATTGGTGATGTCGAAGGTACGGCTGTTCAAATTGGTTTGCGCAGCACTACCATTAGGACATTTGATAATGCCTTGATTACCATTCCTAATTCCCTAATTTCAGTGTCCAGTGTCAAGAACTGGAATCGGCGCGCCATTGGCAGACGGATTAAGATGTATGTTGGTGTGACTTACGAAAGCGACATGAATGATATCCGCCAGGCAGTAGAAGATATCAGGACCATGCTGATTGAACACCCTGATATTGCCAATCCCAAGGAACAGTTTGTTGGAGATAAACGCAAGCAGTTCCGACTAACCTCTCGGGAAGATATGCAGGGGATTAAATCAACCTTGCTGGTATTTGTAGACAGATATAATGAATTCTCCATTGATATTCTGATTTATTGTTTTTCCAGAACCGTCAATTGGGCGGAGTGGTTGGCGGTTAAGGAAGATGTTCTGTATAAAATTGCCGACATACTCAAACAAAACAATCTTGAATTTGCTTATCCGACCGCTGTGCGGATATTCAGGCCAGATCAGGAAAATGATTTGGATGTTATTCCCGATATTTTAGGTCAACAAAGGTTGACATAATTGCTGCGATTCAGTCTGGGGGCTAGACAAAACAGCCAGCCGCACAAGGACAGTGGATTTGATTATTCGATCAAAAAGTATCCAATAAACGAATTTTTTTAAGTTAGTCTTAATAAAGCTCTGTTCAAGTAACTGGTTTTGGGTATAATCCGAAATTCCATCAAAATTTCGTAAATTACAATGAATCATGCCGAGCGAATTCTGATCGTCGATGATGTCGCCGATAATATCCAGGTTGCGATGAATATACTTCAGGAAGATAGCTATGAGTTCTCATTCGCTAATAATGGTAGCCAGGCGCTTGCAATTCTTGAGCAGGAATCGTCTGAATTTGATTTGATATTGTTAGATGTCATGATGCCCGGAATGGATGGTTATCAGGTCTGCCGCCAGTTGAAAACATCAGCAAAATGGCGGGACGTGCCGGTTGTTTTTTTAACGGCAAGAGTCGATGTGGAATCAATTACCAAAGGTTTTGCAGCTGGGGGTGTTGATTATATTTGCAAGCCTTTCCATGCTGAGGAGTTGTTATCCCGCGTAAAAAATCACATTCAGCTTTATCAAGCCAAACTTTTGTTAAAACAGCAAAATGTTACTCTGGAAAACAAGGCCAAGTGGCAGAAAATACGGTTATTAACGGAGCTGGAAGAAAATCAAAAGGAAATGATTTACGTGCTGGCAGAACTGATGGAAGCAACATCCGATGAAACTGGCAAGCATATAAAACGGATGGCTGCCGCTTCCAGGCTCTTAGCCACTTACTATGGAAGTTTGAATAAGGAGGATGCGGAAATTATTTTTCACGCAGCTCCCATGCATGATATTGGTAAAATGACAGTTCCCGTAGAAATTCTTCATAAACCAGGAAAGTATACCGAACAGGAATTCACCTTGATGAAGGCCCATACCACAAATGCATATAAACTATTGTCTGGTTCTAAGCGTAAGCTGATCAAGGCTGCGGCAATTATTGCCCATGAGCATCATGAAAAATGGAATGGAATGGGGTATCCCAGAGGACTGAAAGGAACTGAAATTCATATTTATGGCCGGATTGTTGCCTTGGCAGATGTTTTTGATGCTTTGACGCATGCGCGATTATACAAGGATGCATGGCCTGTCGATGAAGCAGTTGCCTATATTGTTGCGCAAAAAGGAGTTCAGTTTGATCCGGCTTTGGTTAATATATTTGTCGAGCATCTGGAAGAATTTGTTAGAATTACTGCGGCAGTGTAATTTCTTTGGTTCCTTGTTTTTAAGGATAAGAGCTTTAAGGTCAATACTTCCTAGCTATTTCTGTCAGAAGCCTCTAGCTATTAACGGGTTTCGGTTATTAATTTGTTTTGCAGTTTGTTTGCAATTGCTATTTTTTTCCGTTCATGCTAGTGTCAGGCCTGAGAAAGTATCAATTCAATTAAAGTGGCGGCATAGTTTTCAGTTTGCCGGGTATTACGCAGCGATAGCAAAAGGCTTTTATCGGAATGAAGGGCTGGATGTTAGCCTGAAAGAGATTGATTTTTCCAAAGATAACGTTGAACAGGTTATTATGGGAGAATCAGAATACGGGGTTTCTGACAGTACCTTGTTGCTCTACCATTTGACGGGCAAGCCAGTTGTTTTACTCAAGCAATTTTTTCAACATTCTCCACTGGTTTTTCTTTCCCACAGAGATTCCGGCATTATCAGTCCTTATGAGATGGTTGGAAAAAGTATTGCCTTCAATAATAGCAATAAAGGAGATGCAGCATTAAACACCTTATTGCTCAATACTTTGGGCGATTTATCAAAAATCAGAAAAATTGATTACGATAGCAGCTATTTTCAGCAATTTATTGATGGAAAAATTGATGTTATTTTTGCTTATACAACCTCTGAACCTTTTTTACTGAAGGAACAAGGCATTGAAGTTAATATTATTAATCCGCAGAATTATGGTATTGATTTCTATGGCGATAATTTTTTTACCTCACAAGACGAGTTGACTCAACATCCTGAGCGGGTGGCGCGAATGGTCAGGGCGACAGTAAAAGGCTGGAAATTCGCACTGGAGCATCCGGAACAAATAATTAAACTAATTCGGACAAAATATAATAAGACATTGTCAATTGACTATTTACGCTATGCGGCAAATACAACATGGCAGATGATTGTTCCCGAGTTGATAGAGTTAGGTAACATTAATCCCGAGCGTTACCAACGTGCAGCTGAGGAATATTTACGGCTGGGATTTACCAAAAATAGTCGCATAGACGGCAGTTTTTTTTATAAGCCATCGGTTCCCGGTTTAACCAAAATCAAATTGACTTTTGAAGAGCAGGCCTGGCTTAAAGAGCATCCGGTTATACGTTTGGCCAGTGAGGCCAATTGGCCGCCATTTGAATATGTTGATGAATCTGCCCGGCTCCGGGGATTTAGCGCAGATATTATTCGCTTGATTGAAGAAAGGCTTGGAATTAAGTTCAGAATCATTACCAATAATGATTGGGCATCTACAGCGAAAAAAATCAAAAGCCATGAAATTGACTTGGCAAGTAGCGTGGTTAAGACACCTGAGCGGGAAGCTTTTTTTAATTTCACCAAAGCTTATTTTGCCTTGCCGTTAGTGATTATTTCTCGCAAGGGAAGTGATGTAGGTGTCGGTCTTTCAGGGCTAAAAAACAAAATTGTTGCCATTGAAAATCAATACTATCTACACAAACGATTAGTCAAAGAATTTCCGGAAATAAAGCTTCTGGTTGTCAAAACTTCGGCTGATGCTCTGAAAGCAGTATCTTTTTCCAAGGCAGATGCCTATATTGGAAATCAGGCTGTTGCAAACTGGATAATTGAACAAAATGCCTTGAGCAATCTTAAAGTCGACCATGATGCAGGGCTGGGAAAGGCGGCGCTCAGATTGGCTGTTCGTAAAGACTGGCCAATGTTTGAAAATATACTGAACAAGGCAATTACTGCAATTCCCGAGACGGAAATTTTTAAGATTAGCCGAAAATGGCTGGGGCTGGGCGCGGGGGTTGAAAAAATAAAGCTCAGCGCATCAGAACAAAAATGGTTGAAAGCACATGAAATTATTCGGTTTACAGGAAATCCCAACTGGCTGCCTTATGAAGCATTTGATCGGCAGGGTAACTATATAGGCATAGTTGCCGAACATTTAAAGCTGATTGAAAACAAACTGGGCATAAAATTTAATATTGTTCGCCCCGAGTCATGGCAGGATGCAGTTAGTAAAATCAAGCAACAGGAGGTTGATGTGTTGTCTGAAACGCTGGGTTCAAATTTGAAATCAATTTTGACATTTTCTCAACCATATCTTTACAGCCCGGTCGTTGTTGTTATGAAAAACGATGAAAACTATGTGGAGAATATAGAGCAAATCAGACACAAAAAAATAGCAGTGATTAAAGATTACGGTTATGTTCCCGCAATCAGTAAGGCTTATCCTGATCTTAACTATCATTATGTAGAGACAATTCAGGATGGGCTCACAGCCGTATCAACGGGGCAGCTGGATGCCCTGCTGGCAACTCTGGCCCAGGCGAGTTACCATATTTCCGAACTTGGGGTTAATAACCTCAGGATTGTTGGCAAAACTGAATTTACCACCAAAGTCGCTTTCGGCGTGCGCCCTGAATATGCGCCTTTGATACCCTTGCTTAACCGAGCAATCGGCAACATTACCCAGGCAGAAAAACAGCAAATTCTGGCCAACTGGGGACGACAGAAATTCGCAACCAAAATTGATTATTCTTTGCTTGCTTATTTTGCCGCTGTATTTTTGCTAATAGTTGCAATTATTTTGTATTGGAACAGAAAACTGGCAAAAGAGGTTCGCAAAAGGAAGCTACTTGAAGCCCAGACGCAAGTGCTGATAGATAATATTCCCTTACAGGTTGTTGTAACATCCAGAACAGGACAGATCCTTACTGCCAACCCAAAAGCGATTGCTGTCCATCAGATCAAGGAAGAAGATATCTCTCAATTAAATATTTTAGGGTTTTACGCCAATGTTAGTGACAGGGAAGCAGTACTAAAAGAAATTGCTGAAAAAGGCAAGGTTGACGAAAAAATTATTCAATTTAAAAGGCCAGGCAGGAAGATTCATTCCATGATGGTTTCAATTATGCCTATTACCTATCTTAACCAACGGGCATATTTAAGTATTGGCATTGATATGACCGAGCGACTTGAAATGGAAGCCGCGTTACAAAAGGCAAGAGATGCTGCTGAAGCGGCCAATCGGTCAAAATCCCAGTTTTTAGCCAATATGAGCCATGAAATCAGAACTCCGATGAATGCCATTATTGGTTTTACTGAATTACTAAATGATCAAGTGACTGACCCTCGCCTGAAAGCATTTGTCAAAACTATTCAGTCTGCCGGAAATTCACTGTTGTTGCTGATTAACGATATTCTTGATTTGTCGAAAATTGAAGCAGGCAAAATGGGTATCGAAAAAAGAGCAACCAATCCGCATTATCTTTTCACTGAGCTTTTGGATATTTTTATGGTTGATGTGCGAAAAAAAGGCCTGAATATGGCTTTGGAAGTTGCGCCTGAAATACCTGTAAGTCTGATGCTGGATGCGATACGTTTACGGCAAATATTGGTTAATATTATTGGCAATGCAGTCAAGTTTACTGAAAAGGGAGGTGTTAGAGTTATAGCGGCAGTGGTTAATGTGGATAAAATTCACAGTAAAGTCGATTTGATCATCGAAGTTGAAGATACCGGGATTGGTATTCCGGAGCGGCAACTTCAGGTGATTTTTGACGAATTTGAGCAGACCGAAGCACAGCATCTTTCAAAATTTGGAGGAACCGGTTTGGGTTTAGCAATAAGTCGCCGGTTGATTGAGTTAATGGGAGGCAGTATTTCAGTGCAGAGTGAGGTTGGAAGGGGTTCCAAATTTACAATTTGTTTGAATGATATAGATGTGGCCTCTGTTAAACAACAAGTTGCTGTTTCGGAAAAAAGAGATACTCCGGAAATTAAATTCGAACCCGCTGTGGTTTTGATCGTTGATGATATCGAAAATAATCGGCAATTAATATCTGAAAACTTTTCTGGAACAGAAGTTGCTGTTCTGGAAGCAGAAAATGGCGAAGAAGCAGTGGAAAAAGTACATCAGCAAAAAATTGATTTGATACTAATGGATATTAGAATGCCAGTAATGGATGGTTATCAGGCAGCGCGGTTAATCAAAAACCAGTTTAATGATTTGCCGATTATTGCTTTAACGGCATCAGTGATGAAAGATGAACATGAACGTATTAAAAGCGAAAATTTTGATAGTTATTTAAGAAAGCCAATTTCTCGTTATGAGTTATTTACTACAATGGCCCGGTTTCTCGAGCATCATCAAGTTATCAAGGAAACAGCACAGTCACTAAAAATATCCTTGTCATTATCTGAACAAAAAGTTTTGCCGGATGTTTTAAAGAACCTGGAGAAAATGACTGAGCAATGGAGGGTTATTCAATCGAATAATAATATTTCCGATATTAAAAACTTTGCCAGTGATTTGATTAGTGTTGCTGAGCAATTTCATTTCGAACCCTTATCCCGATATGCTGAGCAATTACTGGAGCAAATAACAACCTTTGATGTTATGGGAATAAAAGCCTCGTTAGAGGGCTTTTCTGATTTTCACGATAATTTGAAGAAGGCCTTGTCTGTTAGCCTGAAGTGAGGCTGGTTCTGTTAAGTTTTTCAACAAACCTCCTGTGCTGTAGTAAAGTCAGATTCAGGTTATCAAAGAGTGAATTACGTCGCATAAATAATCAAAATTATAGAGATTTCTTTAATACTGCAAAAAAATAACTCCTGCTGCTACACTTAATTAAAGGTTTTTGTGAGCAAATTATTGGTTTGAAAAGTTAGTAAATGCTGATTTATTTTAACCATTGGAGCAGAGGTATCAGGGCGTGACCATTCGAAATAAATTGATTGTAGGCTTTACCAGTTTAGTGGGTGTTTTATTGCTGTTTGGATTTCTGGTTTGGCTTTATATTGGTTGGCTGGACAAGAATGTTGAAGAAATTGTAAATTGGAAGATCCCCGCTGTTAAGATGGCTGTCAATATCCATGCTGGAGCCTACGATGCGACTATTGAGCAGCTAGAATATTTGTTGTACGAAAAGCCGGAAACTTATGCAAAGGCCAATAATGTTTTGTCGAAAGTGGAACGGAACCTCAATGAAATCGACGAAATTGCCCGGCAATTCAATGATCAATCGCTATTATCGCAATCTGCAACAGTGAGAAAAGATGTTGCTGACTTTAGATCACTATACGAAAAAGGTGTTTCCAGTTTAAAAAACAACAGGAAGGCCGTTAAGGTTATGGTAGAAAATGGTAATAAAGTGATTGCCGAAGCCAATGCACTTACATCAAAACAGGAGCGGGAATACGCGCGGTTATTGAGAAGTGAGGCGTCGTCAGATGCGTTGAACAACAAAGTGCAAAAATATATTGTGGTGAATCAGATTAAAGCCCTGGCATACCGTATTATTCAACATGAAAAGCAGGAAAGGCTGTACAAAAATCGCCAATTTTATCAGCTAATGCAAAAAGAACTGCCTGAATTGATGGCAATGTATGACCGCCTGGAAAAAATGACAGGCAATAGAACGGAATTAAATACAATCGAAGTTGTTCGTAAAGCGACTCAAAAGTATGCTAAAGCTGCTGCACTGTGGATAAAGAACGATATTGATCTCAAGTCGACAGTGAGCAAAATGGATCACATTGCAGAGGAAGCCAGGCAAGCGGCTGCCCATGCAGAAAACGATGGTTGGTCGAAAGCGGTCGAGCTGGGTGAGCAAACAATTGAATTGGTTAACCGGGCAAATTTGACCATATTGTTTTCATTGTTAATAGGAACTGCAATTGGAATTGGACTGGCAATTACG
>JALXCS010000280.1:0-2652 GCA_026990815.1 Methylomonas sp.
GTGTTATATGACGCTATGGCGGAATACGTTATCATTCTTCCGCCCGATGAGCTCTTTCAGGCCAGAAAAATCAAGACATTGGAGTGTAAAAAGTAAAACGTATTCCGACAAGTCATCGCTAATTGCAAAGAAAATGCCGGATAACGCTTTACTAATCCTGCTTGCTGTTTCGTCTTACGAGTGACTGGCTATTAAGAAATGGAAAATTAAAAAATTATGGACAGGGTTGACCGCTTTTTACACATAGCTTACAGCAACCATTTGGTAACGATTCACAACAGCTCTTACCAGCACCACAGGAAGGTGATTTGATCTCAACAGGACCATTAAAATAGATCGGGGTAACATCATTGGCCCCTCCGTTAATCAAGATATCTGGAGCAATCACGACAAAACGACCAGAACCTTGCGGCAAGCGAACATGATGTTTGACATGAATTGTTTGATTACCAATAAAAGTGACTTGTTGCCGCGCCATGCAGATTCCACTCGCAAAATTAAGGCAAACATGGAAACGATAGTTTTTTGTGGTTTTATTCCTGAGTGAATAGCTAACGTCAACAGTACTATTACCTGGACAGAATTTTTTTAACTGTCCTTCAATTAACTGCGTCGAATATTTTCGTTGCCCAACAGGATAAGAAATAGACACTTGCTTGAGAGTCATTTCTATCGCGTCATTCTCAAATTCTTCAAATTTAGGACTTGGAAATGGTTTTGGTTTCAGTATACCTGGTTGAGAAGGAGTTAACTCAGCAACTTTTACTGTAGTATCCGCTATTACTACAGCTCCAGAAATTAACCACCCAGCCAATATTGTCAGACCAGTAAACCAATTTACTTTTATAAATCGAAACGGGGATTTTGAGTTCATAATTTCCTACCTATTTGGACTATTAATTCAGCGATGTGTTTTATGTTTTAGCGAAAATTCCAGAAGCCCGATTATTGAGCCAAAAAATAGCAATAGACTTGGAGGTAATGGCACTTCAGAAAGAAACACACCTGAGGCCGAAGTCCAGGTCACTCCATCTGGAACATTAAGATTCAGTATGCGGCCTGTGTTTAAAAAATCTACCAATGCAAATGTGAATTCCTCTTGCCCTGTTTTATTTGCAAAGGTTGAAGCCACAAGGCTCGCTGGGTTTCCTAAACTGAGAGTAAAGCCGTGTCTCACAGTCCGGTCTGCATTAAGCGTTGTCCCAGGCTGGACAAGCATATCTGTTAAGGTAAAATTTTCATTAAATATTTCACCATGTGCTTCAGTATTGTCCCCGCCACTTCGCAAGACATATTCATCACCACCAAGACGAGCACTAAAGCTAAAGCGACTCTGCCCGTATTTTGAATCTGACATAGAACCTTCTATATGCCCCCTGGCAACAGCAGCAACACCATCAGCATAGGTGCCCGCGGGGATATTAAAGTAAATCGTATCGTGCATCTGGACCCATGTTTCGGATGAAGTCTCACCCCATATTTCATCGTTATGATCAAACGCATTTGCTGCTTGTGCTAATACTTTTACCGTTCCGGTCGCCAGATTGCCATAATATAAGGTTTCAGCATTTTCTCCTTTGGGGCCTAATATGCGTTGGGTATCTCCCAAAGAAGTGGCTATTACTTGCCCAGATCTCCTATCTATCCGCTGTATCAAAGTACCCATCCCGTGTATATCGCGTAGCTCATCTTGCATGAATAATCCGCCTGAACCGTAATATTCAGAGGCAAAAACCTGTCCGCCCAGGCTTAAAGCCATCAAAAGCATAAAAGCCCATACAGACCGTTGAACGTAGAATAATTTTGTAATGTTATTGATTGAATATCGTTGATTTTTCATTTTCATTTTTCTCCGATGGAACCCTGGTTAAAGTTAACAGTACCAAATTAAAAAAAATTCAAAAATGATCCAGATCAATTTTTTGATCGAAAGATAGATTTTTTTTTGAATACCTGAGAAATAGCCGCTTAAGATTACGTTGTTTCAAGAATAATGTTTTAATAAAACTTAACCGGGCGTTGAATAATCAAAAAATCAGGTCGATAATTTGTAGTCATTTTTCCGGTTACTGCAGGAGTGACAATATCGAGAGAAAGTATTGACGAGGAACTTGATTCGAGGGTGAGGATTTGCCATTTATGGGCATTACAGAACCATTACCACAAGTGGGCAGAGTTTACCTAACCCAGACATATCAAGCCCTTTTAGCCTTTGTAGGGTGAAAAAGTGAAACGCATTCCGACAAAACATTGCTAATTGCAAAAAAAAATGACGGATTACGTTTCACTAATCTAACTTATGGCCTTATTTTTTGAAATAAAACTTGAATATCCCTCCATTGCTTTATCAGCCTATTGTGCTTGTCTATATCCATCGCCTAATGTCGGAAAACGCTTCGCTATTCCGACTTACGGGTTACCCTCATCCATGTCACCATGAAATCACTGGCATCAAATTTTACGATTACTATGGCTTCATCCGAAAACCCTCGGTTCATAACGTCTGCATTACTACAGCGCAGCTTAAGGAGTCGCAATTACTCCGACTCAAATCCGACGGCTCTTCACTGGGTAAGATAGTCCCCTTTTTCTCAGTCTACCTACCTTCCACAAATAAGCCATTTTATTGAGAATATTGGGCCTCGGTGGTCG
>JALXCS010000280.1:2662-13894 GCA_026990815.1 Methylomonas sp.
TTCACTTTCGTTTAGGTGACCGATTTGGCTAGAGCTTCCTTCAGATTCCGCATTGGCTCTCAATAACCGTGCTTCCCTGTTGGGTAGCTACTGGGCGTTTCTTTGGACACCTTTGCTTTCGCCTACTTTTTCCCTTCTAACAGGGCAAAGGCTGGACTTTCACCAGCTAGCTGACTATCATGCCAGTCACACCACTAATCCACCTATGATTCCTTCTTGCTAGATTACAAAAGGTCTGTTTTTCAACTTACATCTTCCCACGCCTTCTAATACCTAACAAACTTAGCAGCGCAGAACCGAACAGCAATAATGCAGTAGGAATAGGTACTGGGAATTCTGCAATTCCATCAAAACGACCTATTGTTGCTCTATCTGGACGAAGAATGGTCCAGTCATTCCATTTACCTTCCGAATACCAGTTCAAAACTGCAAAATCCTCTCCAAAATCCAACCCTCCAGTAGACGAATTATTAGGTTCGCCTGCTTGCCAGTTACTGTAAGATGAGGTCTCGCCACTTGACCATTCCCATGTTCCTTCAGTTACTGCATCGGTATAACCAATCCAAAATTTTTCATCAGTCCCAAATGTCGATCTTAACCAAGCCTCTTCTTCCTTATCATTGATTGTTACTAAGTTCCCTCCTAAAGCACGTGCATTAAATTCCGCATTGATCCATGCGCCGCTTTCTCCGGAACTTACAATTTCGTAATAATGGCCAGTATCTTCATTGAAGATAGCTGCTGAACACAACGTCGGTATACTTAATGCAATGAAAAATAATTTAACTAGAGTTGTGAAACTTTTTTTAAAGTAAAACATATCATTCACCTTTTCTATTAAAAATTGATATTGTTTTCAGAATTAAGTCAACTTGATAAAGGAAGCTAATAAAAATACACTTTCTTCCTTTTTTTTACCTCCTGAAAGGTAAACTACCAAAAAAAATGAAACAAAAAATGATCCAGATCATTTTTTTGATCGAAAGTTGGTTTTTTTGAAGACGTGAGAAAAGGCCAGGAAGAATTAAGTCGAAAAAAGGATGATTCTTTATTGTTTTTTACTGGTCTAACATAACAGACCAATAATTTCCTGCCATTCTTTTGGCCATTACAATTATGACAATACCGGGAGAAAGTATTGACGAGGAAATTAATTCGAAGTTGAGTATTTGCCATTTATGAGCACAACAGAACACTTATCACATGTATGCGTGCGCTTACTTAACCCAGAAAAATCCAGAATATGTAAATATTTGTTTTTCACCTCAATCAAGCTATCCCGTTCTAGTTTTTTGAATAGGCGGCTTGCTGTTTCTGTGGCTAAACCTAAATAATTGGCAATATCTGATCTAGGCATACTGAGATTAAATGATGCTTTGGGCAAACCGATTAAATTCATACGCTCTGAGAGTTCCAGAATAAAGGCAGCAATTCGTTGTTCTGCAGTGAGATGATTGGTTAGTAATTGTAACTGGTGGGCATGGTTAATCTCCATGTTCAAGCGGCCAATAATTTCTTGTGATAGTTGAGGCATTTTTTGTGCTAAGTCTTTACAAGCGGTTTTTGTAATAGCACAAACTTTAGCATCCTCAAGAAAAATAACTGATGATGTATGAAAATCTCTGCTTAAATCATCAAGCCCCAAAACCTCTCCAGGATAATGAAAACCGATGACTTGTTCGTCTCCATCTTCAGAAACCAGATAGCTCTTAGCAGACCCCGACTTCAAAATAAAAAGTTCGGTTACTTTTTCTCCGGCATGAAATAAATGTTGGCCCTTTGAGTAAGCCAGAACATGACTGATGAAGGCATTAAATATCTGTTTTTCCTGTTCGTTAAAAATATTGGCAAAACATAATTTTCTAGAGCCGCATTCTTCGCATTGAACAATTCGTTTTGCTATGTGGATTACATCTGATTTTGTAAGCATCCTTTTTCCTTTCTATGGAATGTTCTTATGACATTCTTCTTATGACAGTGATCATATCAGAAAACTGTCGATCAAGACTTACGAAACTTATTCCAACCTCAATAAGTTTCCAGGCCATCCTATTCTTATCGTTCACAACTGAAGCACTTACTGGGGTTGCGATATTACGGTTAAACGAATAACGGGCCAGGAAAAAATGCTTGAAAATATGTGGTTTGAAACCTTCCAATACTTAGACATTCAGAAAGCCATCGGGAACCAGACTAGTGGCTAACATTACCGAATTAATATCCAGATGTTGATTCCATGTTTCTTTCTGATTATCAGGATTTTTCCAAAAGTTTTCAATTTTCTTCTAATGGATGAAAATCCACAAAAGCTTCAACAATAGGACTAAGTTTTGTTTGATTTGGATATTGTTCCGGTTGAGTAGTGAGTGATTGTTGAAGCCTCTGAATTGCCTTTAAGCCAATAGACAATCCAAATTCACGAAATGGTAGACGGTATTTTGCAGGCCAATGCAGTTCGTCTCTGCGAACAACAATTTGCAATCCAACTATTGATGTTTCCAGCAAGTTTGTAAGTAATTCTGGTTGATTAAAGGTACAGTGAATCATCATCTGTGCAACTTTCCAGGCATCGCACATTAAGCCGCCAAGTCCCAAAACATCATCTGTCACCCAACTTCTTCCTGCGCACAGTTCAGCCATTTCGTTTATTTCATTTTGTAAGCCTGTGTTCATCTCTTTGGAGTAACCAGCAGGGAGACACTTTTGTATTTGGCTGAAGGTAATGAACCCATCAAGAGGGTCATGTTGTCCCATGGAAGCAACCAAAGGTCGACTCAGATCAATACTCATCTTCCAGTACATTTGTTTTTGTCCACCAAAAGAGGTTGTATAAACAAAATGTGTATGCGCCGTCTTTGCTAATTCCATTGCCCACTGATTGTAAATCGGTTTATCTGTAACACGACTGACACGATTCAGTGCATGCATCCATTTTGTCAAATAATGAAAGTATTGGCCATCTCTATCCCATTCAAGGCTGTCATCATAGGGTTCATCAGCTTGCCGTTCGTCCATTTTTTTACCGATTCGCAAACCACCGATGGTTGGATGACGTTCTCCTTCCTGGTCGTTGAGACCACTGATCCATCCTTTGCGGGAATCATCATCGCGATGACGGCCCAGAACATGATGGACCTGGTCAACTAACCGAAGGGTTAAATCGAGGTATTTTTGTTGACCAGTATCCTTATAAAGTTGCAGAAAGTTGCATACGGCAAAAGCATCTGTCCATAAGTATCGTTTGGGTGTGGTGCCATCATTTAACAGACCGGTACGCTGTGCAAATTCAAGCATGAGTTGTTTAATCATGGGATACCATTCTAGTATTAGGCTTGTCTAGTCGGACCCTAAATTAACCACATTTGTTCCAAACCGGAGTAGAGCTGGCCTCTAACTTCTATTAAGTCCGTCTAGTCTGAACCAATAAAACCCGCCAATCGCTGCTTACTTTTATGTACTAAAAAAATCGTATTAATATCATCATGCATTTAAAATCCTCTATGGTATGATTTAAGAACCCAGCACCCAGGACAAAAACAAATGCCTAATTATGAACTTATCGAAATTGTATTGGAAATTGCTAATCAGCAGGACACCCAATGCTGGCTGCTTCGTTCACACTTACGCATTGATTAGAGTACTGCATTTCATCACCCTCTTTACCCTCTTTTTGGTGTTAACAGCTATTATTTTTGATCAAAAACTAACTTCACAGAATCAGACCAGGAATGACGATGATTGTTAGAGTGTTGCTGTTTTTTACATTGTTATTTGGATTTCTAAACAGTCATGCCAAAACCGTCAATATCGCCATGGTATTCGATGGTCCGATGAAACGTGAAATAGCACCGATAAAACTGATCCAACAGGAAATTCTTGCCATCACCCAGAATGAATTTGACGTCCAATTTCCCACCAATCTGACAGTAACGGGGCAATGGCAACTGGCAGGAATTCGGGAAGCAATTACCAGGCTGGAACAAGATAAATCTGTCGATATCATTTTAACTTATGGCGTACTGTCATCACACTTGGCCTCACAATTTGAAAGCCTCTCTAAACCAGTCATTGCAACCATTATTGCTGACCGAGTTTTACAAGAACTGCCTTATACTGAGGGCGTCAGTGGTAAAAACAATTTTACCTACATCACAGACAACCATAAAATCGAGGATGATATCAAACAGCTTTTTCGGCTAACTCCTTTTAAACATTTAGTCGTTCCTGCTGATCACAATATATTAGAGGCATTGCCTTCATTAACAAAAACCGTCACAGGGGTTCAGAAACAACTTAGTTTCAAACTCACTTTTATCCCTGTGTTTAACAATCTGGGCAATACCTTAGCAGAAATTCCGGCTACCGCTGATGCGCTTTATATACCGCCATTGATGAGATTTAACAAGCAGACCATTAAAACGTTCTCCGATCAAATTACACTTCGAGGTCTACCCAGCTTTTCATTATTGGGCCTGCCTGATCTTGAGCTTGGTTTGATGGCAACCTTGCGTGGCCGGAAAATTGATGCACTCCGTTTTGCTAGACGTATTGCACTGAACGTACAAAGTATTTTGTTAGGTTCAAATGCAAGCCAATTGAAAGTTGACCTTGATCAACCCGCAAAACTCGCAATCAATATGAAAACGGTTAAAGCGCTGGGTTTATCATTGAAGTGGCAGATTCTGGAACGAGCTGAATTAATCAATAACAAGCCGTTTACTGACAAAAATTTAATCACCTTGAAACAAGCAATACGTCATGCAGTTGCAGCAAATTTAGGTTTGCAGGTTGACAGGCAAAACATCAGCCTAGCTGAAGATCAGGTTGATAGCGCACGTTCAGCTTTGCTTCCTCAAATTTCTGTTGGTGTAACAGCTAATCTAATCAATCAGGATAAAGCTGGTTTACTACAACCGGAACGAACTGCTGATGCCGAGGTAAAGCTATCGCAATTAATTTATTCTGAGCGAAACTGGTCAAATTTTGATGTCGCAAGATTATTGAAGCAAGCGGAAGATGCTGCTTTCCAAACCAGAATACTGGATGTTATGCAAAATACTGCAACCGCTTACGTTCGGGTGTTACTGACAAGAGCAACAGAATTGGTGCGACAATCTGATTTAAAAGTCAGCGAAACTAATCTTGAATTAGCACAATCTCGATTGAAAATCGGCTTTTCAGATCGTTCTGATGTATTGCGTTGGAAAAGCGAAATTGCCATTGATCGAAGTAATTTATACGTGGCACGCTCTGAAAGAGAGCAGACTGAAACTGCGCTGAAACGATTGTTGCATCTGCCGCTACCTGAAGAAATCGCGGTCACTGATAAAGGTATTGCTGAACAAATTGCCATGTTAAATAATCCTAAATTCATGCGCTTTTTTGATAACACGACCAATTTCAATACCTTTATGGCTTTCGAGGTTGAACGTGCTTTTGATAATGCGCCGGAACTTAAACAGATTGATCATCTGATCGCAAGCAGTAAGCGCCAGTTATCCGCAGGACAAAGAGCTTACTATGTTCCTGATGTCAGTTTGAATGCGCATTTTGGACAAAATATTAGTCAAGGTGGTGTCGGTGCGAATAACCAAAATTTTCATGAAGATAATTGGTCGGTTGGAGTTCAGGCGACTTTACCCTTATTTACCAGTGGCGCACGTCCAGCAGAAATATCTCGCGCCAGTCATTCTATTTTGCAGAATAAATATCAACGCAGCAATATTGTTGAACGAATTGAAGCTCGGGTACGTGCAGCCTTGCAAAAAACCAAAGGCAGTTTTCCTGCTATTCGACTGACCAAAGCAGCAGCCGAGGCGGCCAACAATAACTTTGAGATGGTTAGTGATGCTTATGCTAAAGGTGTTGTTTCGATCACCAGCTTGATTGATGCACAAAATGCTGTTCTGTCATCAAGGTTATCTGCTGTTCAAGCACTTTATTTATTCATGATTGACTGGGTTGAAGTGCAGCGGGCAGTTGCCAGTTTCGATTTATTAATCGAAGAGCAAAGCATAGAAAACTGGTATCAGCAGATGGATCTTTTTTTTAACCATCGCTCATGATTTTAGGAATCAAAATCAATGAAAAAAATTAATAGTCTGTTTGCTGTTCTTATCCTCTTTGCTTTGTTTCTAACAGCCTGTCAGCAGGAGGAAGTCAAAGTCGAACAGCGTTTACGTAGCGTAAAATATCAAACCATTAAAGCTGACTTGAATGGATCAACCCGAATCTTCCCAGGGCTTGCCAAGGCCAGCACAGAAGCTGATTTAAGTTTTCGGGTTTCAGGAACACTGATCTCTCTACCTGCAAAGGTAGGTGATCATTTAAAACCCGGACAAACTATTGCTGCACTGGATTCTTCCCAATTTCAATTACAAGCCCAACAAGCCCAAGCAACTTTAGCTCAAGCTACGGCTGCTTGGCGTAATGCCCGCGCTGCTTATGAACGTGTTAAAGGCTTATTTGAAAATAACAATGCCTCACGTCATGACCTTGATGCAGCAAGAGCGTCAGCCGATTCAAGTTTGGCGCAAGTTAATGTGGCTAAAAAAACCCTGCAATTGGCTCGTTTAAATATCTCATACACTCAGCTAAAAGCTAAAGATACTTGTGATGTTGCTGAAGTATATGCCACGAGTAACGAATTTGTCAGTAGTGGCCAAAGTATCGTAAAAGTTGTTTGTGGCAATAGTCTGGAGGTTGAAGTTGCAGTTCCTGGAAACTACATTACTTTGATTCAACATGGCATACCGGTGAATGTGACATTCAGCGTTTTTCCCGGTAAAGTGTTTTCAGCCAATGTGACTGAAGTGGGAGTTGCAGCGATCGGTGGAGGCACTACTTTTCCTGTGACAGTGACCCTTGATAAAAATCAACCCGGCCTGCGTTCTGGCTTGGCGGCAGAAGTTACGTTCTTATTTCATGAAAGATCAAATAACATCATCGTTATTGTTCCTGCCTTTGCAATTAGTGAAGATGAACAAGGGCATTTTGTTTATTTGCTCAAGCCAGGGAAAACATCAACGACCGGCAGTATTAAACGACAAAACGTTAGTATTGGTGAATTAACTAACCGAGGGCTTGAAATACTAAAGGGACTAGTAGTGGGCGATAAAGTTGTAACTGCAGGCGTAACAGTCATCAGGGATGGACTTCAGGTTAGGATGGAACAATGAATCTAACCGGCATCGCATTTAGATTTGACAGATTTGTTTATGTCCTGGTTTTCTTGTTAGTTGTAAGTGGTATTGGTGCTTATTTTGATTTGCCAAAGGCTCAAGACCCCGGATTTACCATTCGTACCGCTGTTGTTAAAACTCAATTCCCAGGCGCCAGCCCCGAACGTGTTGAATTGTTAATTACTGATCGCATCGAAAAAGCAGTCCAGGAATTGCCGGAACTGGATCATGTCACATCCGAATCACAAACCGGCTCTTCACTGGTTTTTGCCAACTTCAAAGAAAGCTACCACAACATGCGGCCGATCTTTGACAAGCTGCGTCGTAAAATTGAGGATATTAATGATTTGCCAGAAGGCGTGGTTGGGCCTTTTGTTGATGATGAGTATGGTGATGTTTTCGGTATGGTGTATGGATTAACCGGCGAGGGCTTTAGTTATTCTGAGTTAAAAGATATTGCTGATGATGTTCGGGATGAATTGCTGAAAATCTCAATGGTGTCTAAAGTTGAAATTCGCGGGGCTCAGAATCAGGTGATTTTTGTTGAATATAGTAATGCTCACTTGACTGAACTGGGATTGTCGCCACAACAACTCAGGAAGATTTTGACATCAGCTAACATTCTCCAGTCCGGGGGAAATATCAGAATTGGCCAGGAACGTATTGCTCTGGAACCGACAGGAAATTTTGACTCGCTGGATGATTTACGCAAAACAGTGATTCAGCTCCCTGAAAGTAAGGAAGTGGTTTATCTTGATGACATTGCTAATATTTATCGTAGCTATGCTGATCCTCCAAAAAACAAAGCCCATCTAAACGGTAAACCCGCTCTGATTATTTCTTTATCCATGCAGGAAAACGGCAATATTCTGCAACTGGGTGAAATTCTTAAAAAACGTATCCCGGAACTTGAAAGCAACTACCCATGGGGGATTCAATTAACGCCGGTTTTTTTGCAAACAGAACTGGTTGAAAATGCAGTCAACAATTTTATGGGAAATCTGGCTCAGGCTATCACCATCGTGATGTTACTGATGTTGTTTTTTCTTGGATTCAGAACTGGCTTGATCGTTTCATTGCTGATTCCAATAACTATTGCCGTTACTTTTGTGCTGATGGATTCATTTGGCATTACCATTAACCAGGTGTCTTTGGCGGCATTGATTATTGCCTTGGGTTTGTTGGTTGATAATGCCATTGTCATTACTGAAAGTATTCTTGTAAAAATAGAACAAGGCCAAGACGCAGTAATGGCTGCCATTGCTTCAGGTCAGGAATTAGCGGTGCCATTACTGATTTCATCTTTAACAACAGCCGCCGCCTTTTTGAGTATTTTTCTTGCTGAATCTACTGTTGGAGAATACACAGCCGATATTTTTAAGGTCAACACCATCGCTTTATTGTCGTCCTGGGTATTAGCCATGACGATTATTCCCTTGCTGTCAAAACCTCTGATCAAACCAAAACAAAATCAGCAGCAAGAAAATTACCAGGGGATTATGTATCAGACCTACAGAAAAATTCTGATTCCGGCTCTTAAACACCGCTTTGTATTTATCTTGCTGGTTATTTTGTGCTTTGGCATTGCCATTGTCGGGTTGAAGTATGTCACCAAAGTTTTTATTCCACCCCGAACAGATCCAATCATCAATGCCAAATTCAACATGCCTAGGGGAACAGCAATTGAGACGATGGAACAAATAGTGGCAGACCTTGAAAATTTCATGCAAAAAAATCTACAAGTAACCGAACCAGAAATTGACAACGGTAAACCCGGATTGCTTTACTGGGTTAGTTTTATTGGCAAGGGCGCACCCAGATTTATGCTGTCTGCAGATCCCGAACCGCAAAAGCCCCACCACGCGACTTTTATTATGACCACGACAGATCATTTGATCATACCTGAAATTATTGAACAGGTAACCGCCTATTGCGAACACCGTTATCCTGACCTGAAAGTACAAATGAAAAAACTGGAAAACGGCAAGCCTATTGAATTCCCCGTTGCAATTCGCGTTGCTGGAACCGAATTTGATGGTTTGTACAAAATTACCAGCGCTATAAAACATAAATTATTAGCTACTTCAGGTATCATGGATGTAGAAGATGACTGGGGTCCACGCAGCAAAAAATTGATTATTGATATCAGCCAGGAACGTGCACGTAGGGCGGGTGTAACCAGTGAAGATGTAGCCATTTCCCTGCAAGCCGGATTATCAGGTTTGAACCTGACCGAGTACCGGGAGCAGGACAAATCTATTCCGGTCACCTTACGTTCCATTGCTGCAGACCGTCAGGATTTGGGTAAGCTTGAAGGCATGACAATTTATTCACAAACCACGGGAACAACGGTACCTTTAAAACAAGTCGCTGACTTTAATGTTGCATGGCAATATGGGCTCATCAAACGCAGGGACCGAGACCGGACGCTAACCGTTAATGCACAATTACTTCCCGGCATTACGGCTACCGAAATCAACAAACAATTTAACCCGTGGCTGGAAGAGGCTACAAAAACATGGCCCTATGGTTACAGTTATGAACTGGGAGGAGAAGCCGAATCCTCTGGAGATGCCAATCAGTCTATTATTGAAAAATTGCCCATATCAGCCATGATTATTGTATTGTTGCTGGTTGCCCAATTCAATTCTATTCGTAAACCCTTCATTATTTTAACCACTATTCCACTAGGTATTATCGGCGTCACAATAGGTTTGTTAGTCGCCAATCCCGTATTCGGTTTTTTTACTATTTTAGGCATCATTTCCTTATCAGGGATTATCATCAATAATGCAATTGTACTGATCGACCGGATTCAGATTGAACTGGACAACGGTAAATCTGCACCTGACGCGATTATTGCAGCTACCCATCAACGCCTGCGTCCAATTTTATTAACAACGGCAACAACCATAGGCGGTATGTTGCCGCTGTGGATTTCTCATGACCCCATGTTTGAAACCATGGCAATCTCAATTATTTTTGGTCTGGCATTTGCCACTTTACTAACCCTGGTTTTAGTGCCGGTTTTGTATAGTCTGTTTTATCAGGTTAGTTTTAAAGCTTTCTGAGCAAGCAATTTATTTGGCTAACACCATCCAAAGTACACATCAAGTGAATAATTCCACAATTCATCAGTGGAAAACCTAACATCCATTCGGATCAGTAATTATTAGACTACACCTCGAAGGGATTCATTAATCCAGCACCGGAAACAAATATCCGATCTTTCAAATATTCAAATAACTTGACAGTTAAGAAGGTGTATTATGACAAAACAAAAAACATTTTTTACTTGTGCCTTGTTGCTCTCATCAGCAATTGGCATAACTGCAAATGCCAAACCATTGCTGGTTGAAATCAACCCTCAGCTTGACCCGATAAATATACCTCCGGTTTTGATCCCTGTCCCTCTCCCGGAAGATAAACAATCAGATTATGAAATCAGAACCGCGGGTGCGCATTTTTTTAAACGCGTTATCAGTAGCACAAAATTTCAAACGACCCGATCTAGTGAATTTACCGGCCTGAAATATGCCAAAACCAGAGTGATGATTCCCCCCAACAGTTCCGCACTGATTAATGCCAGCTTTGATGCTGAATCACGCTGTAACGAACCAGGTGGCACAGCTAATGGATGGTGTGAAGTTAGAATTTTGATCAACGGCTCTGAAGGCGCTCCTGCTGCCTCTAAATACCCTAATGATACCTTGGCTTTTGATAGTAGTGACGGAGGCAATGAAGGAGAGGGTTCGTGGGAAAGTCATGCCATGACTCGCCATCAATGTGTCAACAATAAAGGAGATGACTTTATGCCGGTCGAGGTAGCGGTTGAATGGAAATTAACAAATTTTCCTGGAAATACCAATGCCCAATTCTGGCTGGATGACTGGAGCCTGGTTGTTGAAATGGCTGAAGATTGTAAAGTAAGAAAAATCATTAAATAAGGAGACCTAGATTCAACTCATAAGTGCAATTCATTTTAATGGAAATGGAAGGGCCAGCTGATGTATAGTTCAAGCTTTTTCAATCCGACCAAAGAATGAGGAAA
>JALXCS010000281.1 GCA_026990815.1 Methylomonas sp.
ATATAGAGTCATTCTGGTCTTTTTTTTGGGATGACTTAATAATTTACTTTTTAAAAACGCAGGAAACTTACTCGTGAATCCAATCAGGAAAGAATTTCAATACGGCGATACTCTAGTTTCTCTTGAAACAGGGGAAATTGCTCGCCAAGCCGATGGTGCAGTCATTATTAATATGGAAGGAACATCCCTTCTGGTTACTGTGGTTGCCAAAAAAGAACCGTCAGGAGGAGACTTTTTCCCCTTGACAGTTAATTACCAGGAAAAAGCTTATGCAGCAGGAAAAATCCCGGGTGGCTTTTTCAAACGTGAAGGGCGGCCAAGTGAGCAGGAAACCTTAACCTCTAGATTGATTGATCGACCGATTAGGCCTCTTTTTCCAGAAGGTTATACTAACGAGGTGCAAATTATTGCGACAGTAATTTCGCTCAATCCTGAAATTGACCCTGAAATTCCTGCGCTTTTAGGTTCTTCAGCTGCTTTAGCTGTTTCCGGTTTGCCATTTAATGGGCCGATTGGAGCAGCACGTGTGGGCTATAAGAATGGCGAATATTTATTGAACCCATCCGCAACAGCAATTAAAGATTCCCAGCTTGAATTGGTTGTCGCTGGTACTCAGCAAGCCGTACTGATGGTTGAGTCAGAAGCTGATCGACTCTCTGAGGAAGTTATGTTGGGATCAGTTTTGTTTGGTCACGAGCAAATGCAAACGGCTATTCAAGCCATCAATGAATTTGCTGAGCAGGTCAATCCAACTGCAATTGAATGGTCTGCTCCGGCAGTTGATTCTGAGTTACAAAAGTTGGTCAGCGAAGAAGTTGAAGCTAAAGTTGCTGAAGCCTATCAAATTGCTGAAAAACTGGTGCGACAAGAAACCTTAAAGGAAATCAGGAATTCAGTTGTAGAAAAATTAATTGCTGATGAGCAGTATGAAGAAAATGACATCCGGGCAATCATTGAAAATCTTGAGAAAAAAATAGTTCGTGGATCAATTTTGTCAGATAAAAAACGAATTGATGGCCGAGATCTGGATACCGTCAGGCCGATTAGTATCAGGACTGGAGTAATACCCAGAGCACATGGTTCTGCGCTGTTTACGCGTGGTGAAACGCAGGCCTTGGTCGTCGCGACTTTGGGGACCGAGCGTGATGCCCAGGTGATAGATGCTTTGGCTGGAGAATATAGAGAACCTTTTATGTTGCACTATAATTTTCCGCCCTTTTGCGTCGGTGAAACGGGTTTTGTCGGCTCTCCCAAACGCCGTGAAATAGGTCATGGCCGCTTAGCCAAGCGTGGCGTAAAGGCTGTTCTTCCCGATATGGAGGAATTCCCTTATGTTGTCCGTGTGGTTTCAGAAATAACTGAATCCAACGGCTCAAGCTCAATGGCTTCGGTATGTGGTACCAGTTTGGCATTAATGGATGCCGGTGTTCCGGTCAAGGCTCCTGTTGCAGGTATTGCTATGGGACTGATCAAGGAAGATGAAGAATTTGCAGTTTTGTCTGACATTATGGGTGATGAAGACCATCTGGGTGATATGGACTTTAAAGTGGCAGGGACCGAGGAAGGAATTACCGCACTTCAAATGGATATCAAAATTGAAGGGATTACTTCTGAAATAATGGAAAAAGCACTGGAACAGGCGAAAGCAGGCAGATTGCATATTCTTGGTGAAATGAACAAATCATTACCTGTTACACGGTTGGAAATGTCTGATTTTGCCCCAAGAATTATTACCATTAAAATTGATCCCAGCAAAATTCGCGAAGTAATTGGTAAAGGTGGTGCTACGATTCGTGGAATTACTGAACAGACCGGTGCTAGTGTTGATTTGACTGATGACGGCATTGTAAAAATTGCTTCGGTAGATAAAGCAGCAGGTGAAGAAGCAAAGCGTATTATTGAAGAGATTACTGCTGAAGTCGAAGTTGGCAAAACCTATGAAGGCAAGGTCGTCAGGCTAATGGATTTTGGCGCATTCGTGACCATTTTGCCTGGCAAGGACGGTTTGGTTCATATCTCCCAGATTTCTGATGAAAGGGTTGAAAAAGTTAGCGACAAACTTTCAGAAGGAGATGTTGTCAAAGTGAAAGTGCTGGAAATAGATCGTCAGGGAAGGGTCAGGTTGAGCATGAAAGCGACTGACGAAGGAAAGCAAGGAAAAGAATAGATTCTAAGAAAATTATTCTCCAAAAAGGGCCAATGGCCCTTTTTTTATGAACACTGTCTATGGAAAAACATGATTGGTATAAAATCAATATTTGACCCTGAGTGTACGCAATGCTCCCGATTACATGGTTTTCTTTTGGATGTTAAAGAAAAATATCCTGAATACCACGCAAGACCGGTTGCTCCATTTGGTGTTGAAAATCCGGAGCTACTAATAGTGGGCCTGGCACCAGGAATGCATGGTGCCAATGCCTCTGGTCGGCCATTTACTGGCGATTATGCCGGAATTTTATTGTATCAGGCATTATTTGATTTTGGTTATAGCAATAAGGCACAATCTGAATCTGTAAGTGATGGTTTACAACTGAAGAATTGTCGTATTACCAATGCAGTGAAATGTTTACCACCTCAAAATAAACCTACAGGTGAAGAGGTCAAAACCTGCAATCAATTTTTAACGGCCGAATTGGAACAGTTACCAGACCAGGCTATTATTTTGGCGCTTGGCAATATTGCCCATCAAGCAGTATTAAAGACTTTTCGGCTAAAATTAAATAGTGCGGTTTTTGGTCATAATGTGGTGCATGAATTGCCTAATGGTCGTTTGCTGGTTGATTCTTATCACTGTAGCCGCTATAACGTACAAACCAAGCGTTTGACCAAGGAAATGTTTGACGATGTTTTTTCAAATATTGCCAGATTAATGCATGAAAGACGAAACAGCCCAACAAAAAACAGAAAAATTTGATGCGAAAGCTTTTTTAAAGACGCTGACTAAGCGGCCGGGCATTTATAAAATGCTTAATGCCGATGGTGAAGTGCTGTATATCGGCAAGGCCAAAAATCTTAAAAACAGGATTTCAAGTTACTTCAACAAACAAAATTGTTCGCCCAAGCAACAAGTTATGGTGGCAAGGATTGCCTCGATAGATGTTACAGTAACCCACACTGAAGGAGAAGCCTTATTGCTGGAAAGCCAGCAAATCAAACGCTATAAACCTCGCTACAATATTTGCTTAAGAGATGATAAGTCTTATCCTTTTATTTATATTTCCAGTCAACATGATTTTCCCCGCATTACTTTTCATCGGGGGGCAAAAAAAAGCCAGGCAAGTATTTTGGACCTTATCCCAGTGCGGGCGCTGTTCGGGAAACCCTGAAATTACTGCAAAAAATATTTCCGGTTCGTCAATGTGAAGACACCTATTACCAAAATCGTTCCAGACCTTGTTTGCAGTATCAGATAGAAAGGTGTACCGCTCCTTGTGTTAACTTGGTCAGCAAGACTGATTATGCCCTAGATGTAGAAAATACCTTGTTATTTCTTGAAGGAAAAAGTGATCAGTTAATCAACCAATTAATCGATAAAATGGAAAAAACAGCGGCAGACTTGGCTTTTGAGCAGGCGGCCGTTTACCGGGATCAGATTGGTAAAATTCGAAGCGTTCTGGAAAAACATTTTGTACATGGTGAAAAAGGTGATGTTGATATTATTGTTTGTGCAGTTAAGGCGGGTCTTGCCTGTGTGCAGGTATTTTTTATCCGCAATGGACAGCATTTGGGAAATAAAACTTTTTTTCCGGCAATTAGTGAGGAATATAGTCCAGAAAAAATACTTCAGGCCTTTATTCCTCAATATTATCTTGAAAAGCAAGTGCCTCATGAGTTGATTGTTAGTCATGAGCTTGAGGAACGGGAGTTATTGCAACAAGTACTGAGTTATCAGTCAGAACACCAGGTAATAATTTCGCCCAATGTGCGAAGTGATCGGTTGAAATGGCTGCAGCTTGCTAAAACTAATGTTGAAAATGCATTGCTTAGTAAACTTTCTGACCGACAAGGTCTGTATGCCAGGTTTTTGAGTTTGCAGGAGGAATTGGGATGTGCTGAAACACCAAAACGTTTGGAATGTTTCGATATTAGTCATATACAAGGGGATCAGACAGTCGCATCTTGTGTTGTGTTCGACAGGGAAGGGCCAGTAAAATCGGCATATCGCCGTTTTAATATTGATGGGATTACCGGAGGCGACGATTATGCGGCAATTCACCAAGCGGTTTCACGGCGATTTGCCAGGCTAAAAAAAGGTGAACATGAGGCCCCGGATATATTGTTTATTGATGGTGGCAAAGGCCAGGTCAATGAAGCAGAAAAGGCTTTAGCTGAATTAGCTATAAAAAATGTTATGATAGTGGGTGTTTCCAAAGGTCCAGACCGGAAACCGGGGATGGAAAAGATTATTTTGCCGGGAGAGAATCAACCACTTGATTTTACGCCGGGAGCAAGCTCCTTGCTATTAATTCAGTATATCAGGGATGAGGCACACCGGTTTGCGATTACAGGCCACAGGCAACGAAGAAATAAGGCAAAAAGGCAATCTGCCTTGGAAGGAATTGCCGGGCTAGGACCAAAAAGAAGACAATTATTATTAAAACAGTTTGGGGGAATGCAGGGGGTTTCACGTGCAGGAGTTGATGCACTATGTAGCATTGATGGTATTAGTCGGCAATTGGCGCAACGTATTTATGATACGTTTCACTTGCAGCAGGATATGTGATCTCCGTTTTTTCATGATGAAAACTTTTACCGCAATTGCTTTTCAGTTTTTCAGTATGGAAAATGCTTCTGCAGCAGCAACTAGCAGAATTCAGGGGGGACAAATTTTGATGTATAAAATCCTATATAACACTTCCGGTGAAAAGTAAAGCAGGATAACAATGCTCGAGTATAATCTGCCAACTATCCTAACATTACTGAGAATCGCTTCAATTCCGTTACTGGTGGTATTGTATTATTTGCCATGGCAGTATTCCAATGCAGCCTGTACTGTGATTTTTATATTGGCAGCGCTAACGGATTGGCTGGATGGTTATCTTGCCCGGAAAATGGGTCAGGAAACGGCATTCGGCGCCTTTTTGGATCCGGTTGCTGATAAATTAATGGTCGCTATTGTCCTGGTGTTGATCGTACAGAGTGAGGCAAGTATGGCTATCGCTATTCCTGCCGCGGTTATTATTGGCCGGGAAATCACCATAGCTTCTTTGCGGGAGTGGATGGCTGAAATCGGGCAGCGCAGGCATATTGCGGTATCCCAGATGGGAAAATGGAAAACAACGGCACAAATGATTGCGATTATTTGCCTGCTATATGGTTCGGAATTATTCAATTTACCGATCAAGGAGATTGGTTATGCTTTACTTTATTTGGCGGCTGTATTAACACTCTGGTCGATGATCGGTTATTTATCAGTAGCATTGAAAACAATCAATGAAAAATAGCGATTTACGTATATCTAAAAAACATGTCGATGCCTGAAAAGAATTCGATATTAAATGTAATAAAAAAGGACATGGAAAAAGAAAAAGAAAAAAAACAACAGCTTACCGAAATCAAGGATGAGATACTCGTGGCAGCCTTAAAATTATTTGCCGAAAAAGGTTATTTTAATACTTCCCTTACTGATATTAAGGACCAGATAGGAGCAAAAACAACAAGTCCTATCACTCGTCAATTCAAGACCAAACAAACCATAGCCAGTGAATTATACCATGTCATTCTTGATAATCTCAATATCTCTATTGACGATATCCGGAGACGCAACAAAAAAGTTGTTGATCAATTACGGGAAATTGTAGATTTAATGTTTACATTAACGGTAGACGCACCGGAAATTATGCGGTTTTTGTTGATATTGAATGTTTCTGAATTCCTGCCAGAAGAAAAATCACTTTACCAGACTAATCCATTCCGAAAAATCCAAAAAATATTCGAAGCCGGCGTCAAGTCAGGGGAAATACGCGAACTTGATCCGATAATGACTTATTGTCAGTTTTTTGGAATTATTTTTCAGGTAATAACCATGATTCTGAATGGGGTCAATGGTAAAAAAGCCAGTGTTTATCAATCGTCGGCATGGATTGCCGCCTGGAAAAGTATTGCTAAGGCGTAAGCTATCCCCCCAATAAGGTTCTCTATAATTCTCTCTTTGATGACTGCGCATGGCCAAGCAAGAGTTTATGATTTGTAACTTTGTCACTGATAATCTTAACCAGACTGATTATAATGTCAGCTTCTGAAAATAATAACAGAGGAGCAGATTATGAAAGCAAATGTTGGTGGTACAGATAAGATTTTGCGGATTGTTGTCGGCTTGGCGATTATCGGTTGGGGGGTTATGGAAAAGAACTGGTTAGGCGCTATTGGTATTGTACCGTTGGCAACTGCCTTGATTAATTTTTGCCCCCTTTATTCCATGATAGGACTTAACACCAGCAAGGACAAGGAAGAAGCTAGTTGATGCCGGCCCGCTAGGTAGTTTCAAATATACACCAGTCCTGAGTCAATTACCGGGATTGGTGTTATTTATGCCTGCAATTTGTTTTTATCTTTGGCCGCCTGCGTTTTTAATTTCCTTTCCTCCCTGATGGGCAACATAATAAAATAAAAGGCTAACCCGGACAAAAGTAAGTATTTAACCTTGAATGCAAAAGCCAAAGTTGCCATAGCATCAGGATGGGTACTCAAGTAAAAATTAATCTGATCAAATATTTCCATAACACACCGCCTACCAGGAAGCAGGTAATTTCTTTTCAATTGTTAAAGTATTGTCTTTGATAGCAATATATTCGCCTTTGGTCAGTTCTTTCATGATTTTATTGACCATTTCTCTGGAAGCCCCAACCATATTCGCCAATTCCTGCTGTGTCGGTCTTTCAGGAATAATAGCAACACCATCCTTTACAATTGCCAGATCCAGCAAGGTTCTGATGGTGCGTTCATATACATTGAGCAATGCCAGTTGCTTAATTTTACCACTGACCTGGACCACTTTGTGCGATAAATCATGAATTAAATTAAAAGCCACATCAGGATGTTTGGCCAGCCAGGCTTTAAAATCAGCTTTAGCTATGGCTCCACATGTGGTTTTTTCCAATGTTACAACAGAAGCGGAACGTGGTTCATCGCCCAATAATGCTAGTTCGCCAAAATAGGAGCCGGCTTCTTGGGTAAACAAGGTCACTTCCCTGCCATCCTCGTCACTGGAAAACACCCTAACTTTTCCGTAAATCAAAATGTACAGGCAATTGGTATCATCGCCTTCAGTAATAATAAAGGTTCGTTTATGAAAAACACTCAAATTTGCATGTTCTGCCAGCTCCTTAATCGCATCGTCAGTAACATGCGCCAAAAACGGGATTTTTTTCAGCCCAATAAATATTTCATTTTTCATGGCTACTTACCTTTTTTAATAGACAGTTGGGATAAACTCCTTTTTTCCTCAACTGTGTTTAAAAATTGGCGAGCAAAAATTACTGTCCGCCAACTTGAGTTGATTACTTCGTTCCCTCTTTTGCCAGCGCCCCCAGTCTGTTACCAATTTTACCAAGCATCACATTTAAACCTTGTAAACCATGTCGCTTACCTATAAACAACGGATCATTATAAGTGACATGGACCTGACCATCACGGTCTTCCCAAACCAGAAATTTTTGCGGTAAATCTATTCCGATCGATTGCCGGTTTTGCATCAAAGGTGTTCCGACTTTAGGATTGCCAAAAACAATCAATTGTGCAGGGTGCTTAATATGCCAGAAACGGGATTTTCTAGTAAAATCAAATGTAAAAGGAATAAAAAAACCATTGTCCAATAAGACTTCCTTAAGTTTTTCGACCGTTTCGGCCACTGATTGTTCAGTATCAATCGTAACCAGGCCATTCTCCAGTTGACCAAATTGCTTGAGTCTTTTATTCAGCCGGTATTGCAAAGGATCCCATAAATAAATATTGTGCCGGTCAGATAAATAACCAGAAGCATTATAAAGCAGCTTGATTTCGCCGCTGTCGGCATCTTCCCAAACTAGTATTTTTAGTGGTAAATCAATTGCCACAGTAGGGCTTCTTTTTATTAGTTTTCTTTCCAGCCTTTTATCACGGAATAAAATAAGCTGCGTTGGCGGTAACTCTAAACCTACCTTTTTAGCATTAGCAGCGTGATCCAATACCCCGACAATCTCCAAACCCTGATCTTCCAGAGTTGCCTTGATTTCACCTACTGCTTCAGAAACAGAAGCAAAGTCAGAAATGGAAAATTCGTTATCATCGTGATAATACCAGCCTCCAGCGTTGCTGATTGTCGTCCAGCCAAGTAATAAGCTTAAAAATACAAGTTGTAATCTTTTCATGTTAAAGCTTCCTGTTATTAGTTGATAAGGAAGGCTAGTCATATCAAACAATAATTAAAATTTCATTAAGTGTAGCGCGGAAAAGTGATAACGCATTCCGCCATTTGTGGGTTATGAAACGTACAATGTCGGAAAACGCTATCGCTATTCCAACTTACGCATCCGTCCTACGGGCTACGCAAGATAGAAAATACCCACAATTATTTACCAATCGACCTCAATAGAGTAGCTATTTCCGCCAGAGGTAACTGTTGTATGATTTGAGGCATGACTCCGGGTAATGCTTATACAATCAATATGTTGTAATGTTACCGCTTTTGACGGGAACCCTGGTGTAAAAGTTTTCTCTTCAACTAAAATGTTAATATCGTTTCTAATATTGGGTTCAATTATGAGTAATGGGGTTTTTGGATCCAAGTTTAAAATTTTTTTTATTTCCGACATTTGTTCTGTCGAGATAACTGGGCAAAAGCGGGTAATTGGCTCATGGTTACATTTTGTCATAGTAATTCTCCTGTGTTATCGAATTAATAGTTGAGGGTTAATTGACCGAGTATTGTTCGGTCAGGAATAAAAAGGGGTTGCGTTGGTTCGCTAGACTGTACGTTTGTATCTTGGAAATTGAATTTTTGATCAAATATATTGTTAATTTTCAGGCTTAAAACGCCGAAGTTTTTTGGAAGCCTATAGCCAATTGAAATATCAATTAGAAAAAAATCATCGTGATTTTTTTTAAGGTTTTGTGAATCAAAAGCTAATTTTTGATCAACGTAGGTTGCGGTGATAGAACCAAATAAGCCAGATGAATCAAAATAGCGCACTCCAAAAGGAATGATGATGTTTTGTAATTCAGTTGGTAATTCAGGTAGAGAGAGATTTACTTTTTTTCTACCCTTAAACGTATGTGTTACTGGGGTTCGATTTATTTTTAACCATTGATATTCAGCTGAAAAGACCCAGTTTTTAAAGGGGGTCCAATTTAAATAGGCTTTATATTGCTCTTCTCTTTGGTCTTCAAATTTAAGCTTTGTAAATATTTCCTGAGGTTTTGGTCGTGATTTAAGTCGGGTAAAAGTAAAAGGAACTTTAAGTTCTCGTGAAGAGAATTCAAAGCCAACGAATAAATTTTTTGTAGGAATTAAATCAATTCCAATACTATATTCTCTTGTACGTGTCCCGTTGAAGTTATCCAGTTGTTGGCTGAATCCAGCAATTTGTGTTGGTTGTAAGGAGTTTTCAAAAATCAAAGAGCGTTTGTTGCTTTGAAAAGCCGCACCTCGTAAGGTGGCCCAATCAGCCAGTCCCCATTTGATACCAAATTTTGGGTTGATGGATGATATTTTGAGTTCTCTATTAAATGCATCTACTTGCGAAACATATTCTAAACCAAAAGTCCATGCTACATTTTTAGGCCAGAGAATATTGGAATAAAAATAAACTTCGTGCCATTCGCCAGATAGGTCTAGAGTAGCGTCAAACAAAAGGCGATCAAAGTTATTGCCAGTTAGAAAAGTATTTCGGTTATTTCCTTCAAAATTGTAATGTCCTCCCCCAAGTAGGAAATTGAAATCCTTAAACTTTAAAATGTATTGCGCTTGTATGTCATAACCATGTCTAGATTCATTAATCAAATGTAATGGTGGGGCAGGAAGGCGCCCTTGCGGACCAAGGTTCTTGGTGTTGTCATCTCGGTCAACATATTGAAATGAAACAATAAATTGCGAGTTTGGTGTTAATGTAAGTAAGGCGCCTGCTCTAAAAACTTCTTGATCAATTTCTCTATCAAAAACATGTGAAAAGTCTCTGGGGTTAAATTTTAATCGAAGATCCCCTTCTTCGGTTTTGCGTTTTCGATATTCGAATTGTAAATTTAATGAATCAGTTATTTTCAATTGTGTATAGGCATTATATATTTTATGTCTGACTTCATTATTTTCTCGGAATCCTTCTGAGGAATAATGAAACTGTCCAAAACTGTATGAAAGGTTGTTATAGATACCTGAAAGTACAGCTTGGTCTGAAATTGTGTTATGGCTACCAATAATTCCTGAACCAGTAAATTGAGTGCCATTTCTTTCGAACAGCGGAGTAAATTCATTAAAACTTGCTTTTGATGGGCTTATATCAGTAATGAAGTTTAATTTAGTTTCAGCTGTTTCAGGTTGAACTGGATTGATATTAATTGGTTGAAGTAACTGAGCTTGCAATAACTCACTAGCACGAGAAGCTTCATGACGAGGAATTTGTGAGTATGCATCGGCGAGAAACCGGTGTGCTGAATAATTAGAAGGGTCTATATCTAAAGACCTGGAACTAAGATTTATTGCCGGTTGGTCGAAACCAAAACCTAATTCATTATAAATTCGAGCCAGGCTTACTGATCGTCCTGCCAAATCCTCATCCAACAACAATTTAGACCGATAAACCCCACGATTATTATTCAACTCAATCGCCTTTTGCATATCGTGTAAAGCTTCCACCGGTCTGTTGGTGGTTTGTTTCAGAATTGCGTCATAAAACCACGGTGTTGGATCATTCGGGTCCATTTTTTTGGCGATGGCTAATTCCGTTGCTGCATAGCCTTCATTTCTCAGTTCATAATAGGCTTTGCCCAAATAACTACGCATGATGGAATTATCTGGATCAAGAGTAACGGCGGCTTCTATATCACGGGTGCCTTCCTTGATGTCGCCTTTTCTGATTTTTGCTAAGCCCAATCCTAATCGGGCTAAGGGCTCGGCTGAATTCAGGTTGATGGCCTGGTTAAAAGAGGTTTTGGCTTCATCAATGTCAATTTGGGCCAGATAGGCAAACCCCAGCACGGTTTGGGTGCGATCCAGTTGCGGGTTGAGTTGCCGGGCTTTTTTTGCAGATTCCAAGGCATCGCTTCGTTCGCCGCTGGATAACTGCAATTCCGCTAGTCTGGCCCAAGCAAGGGCGTTGCCAGGGGCCAGTTTTATGGCTTGTTGGGTGGCTTTTAGTGCTTCAGAAATTTTAAAGGCCGCTTGTAACGCATACGATAAAGCTATTTGGGAAACCACTGAGCTTGGGTTTAGCTCAGTGGCTCTTTTCGCCAATTTTAATGCTTCTTGTTGTTGATTTTTGGTGACGGCGATAATGGATTTAATTGCTAAAGCTGCGCTACTGGTGGCTTTAAGCTGTTGGGCGTGTTCTATTTCCTGTAATGCTTCGTTGACACTGCCGACTGTTAATAGTAATGAGGCTTTCAGGGCAAAAAAGTGTTGATCCCGTTGCCTTTCCGGAATTTTTTCCAAACTTTGCAAAGTGTGATAGATATTACCTTGTTTATAATTTTCAAGTGCTGGTTGAAAAGCTAGAATTGCTTCAAGGTTTTGAAAATCCACAATCGGCGGATAATACAAGGCCCACTGTACCGCATCTTTAGGATGAATGGTCAGTGGTTTTATCTGGGTGATCTGGTCTTTGCCCGTTGTTCCAATCTGATGTTCATTAATTAATACCCGGCCGGCTTTATTTTCTGCAGCAACCCGACCGTCAAAAACGGTAATTTCAGTTTGCTGGTTGGTCACCCGGATCAGAAATTCCGTACCCTCATGAACCGCGTTAACAAAAGGGGTGTCTACTTCTAGTTGGTGTGGTCTGCGGCTTCTGAAAAATGCACCGCCTTCAAAAAGATCAAGTATCCAGGAAAATTTACTTTTATTCAAAATTGGAAAGCTTAGGGTACTACTTTGTTCCAGTGTTACCAGTGATTCATTGCCTAATTCTATGGTAACTCGACTATGACGATTGGTGCGAAGCCTGTCGCCCTGGCAGAAATATTCCCCTTTTTTTACAGTATTCCATTCTGAATGGCGATAATGCTGTTTTTCAACCCGGCCATTAGCCGAGACCAATTTTGCTATCCACTGTTGCTCACACTCCGGCGTGGCTTTCACCAGGTAAGGAAAGCTGAAAAGGATAATAGTCAAATAAAACCGGGTGTTTGTTAGCACAATCTTTATATTTAGTTTTGTTTTTCAATACCATAGTGGGGAGGGTTTTCTTTCTGCAGTTTCCACGATGGAATATTGTTTTTTAATTTGCTTTTTTTGTCATTGTATGCGCTTCTTCTTTGAAAATGCAATTTAATGGTAATATTACCGTGGTCATTTAAGTTAATGATTTATTGGTTATCGGGGAGCTAATAACTGTCGTCAACCAGAGTAGATACTTCTGAATCAGATGAAGTTGTAAATCGTGTTGTATAATCTTGGTAGGGAAAGTCAGGGTGCTGTTTGGCTCCAGTTCCACAGTCGTTGTGGGTTCAATAATGAATTTCAGCCTAGCCCGCCCATGCCGCGCAGTTCGAATTTTGTCGCCATGGCAAAAGCAATCGTCTGGGCTGACGGGTTGCCATCTCGCCTGATTTTTTGTTAATTTTTCAACTTTTCCTGTTGTTGAAATCAACCTGGCAACCCAATGTTCACATTCGGGTGAAGCTTCAAGAGTTAGCGGGGTAATGCTGAAAATAAAAATAAGGTAAAGTCTGGTGTGTACCATAACCACTATCCATAAGAGAGATTTTCTTATTTGATTAACAGCATCTCATTTTTCCATCAACCATGCTTATCTGATGGAGATTACTATAATCAGTTGTTTTAGGGGATAATAAGCGTTTTGGAAGGGGTAAAGCAACGCATTGGTAATATTACCGTGTTGCTGTTAATCTGGAAAAATCAATTGAATGCCTACGATTATTTTAAATATTGGCTGAGTCTAAAGTAATTCGATACTAAATCCGCCAACTTTGGCTTCGGGTAAGGCAATATCCAACCTTATGGTAAATGTATCTGAAGGATCCAGTAAATTTTCGGTCACAATTTGCTTCTGATAATCACCGGGATGAAAAATACGATGAGCAACTGGGGTGCCAGAATAATTTAACAAAGTTAATTTAATATCTGGAAAGGCTTGGGGAAAAGGGGCTTCATTTCGGATCGCTGCCTGGAGAATGTAATGATTTTCTTGTAACTCCAATGAGCTGTGTAGAACTGAAAATTCTTTGATATTGCGGTATGTGGGAGGCTGGCAGCCGATGAGTTTGCATGCCTGCAATATCGAGGGTCTGATGATTCTATTTTGCGCAAGATCATCGCTTTTAAAATGCAAAAACTGGAAACCAAGCAGTAATAGTCCTACAAATACGCCTAGATGCCAAAATGAGTTTGATATTGGCTTTTTTTCCGATTTCTCCCAAGCAAAAGGCTTCCGGGCAGCAACTGTTTCGACCAGATTGGCAAGCGGATCGAACTGGCAGGAACATTCAGGGCAGATGGTGGTGCCATCACTTTCTTGAAATTCTTCAGTCGTTAAAGAATGTGTGTGGTGGCAATCCGGACATTCTATTAGCATTTTGTCTGGTGCTGGTCAGCAACTTGCCGTCGATGGTTTGATTTGTTTATGACCAGTAAGCC
>JALXCS010000282.1 GCA_026990815.1 Methylomonas sp.
CCTTCTGGTTGTATTTTTTCCAGAGATAGAAGGTTTTTATTTTTGATTAATGAATTAAATTATGGTTCCATAACCGTATTGGGTAAAAACTTAAAAGACCTACTTTAATTAGGAAAGGAAGGGGCTCCCATAGTTGGGCGAACGAGCTTAAGGGTTAGGGTTTGATTCCTGACTTCCTTTTTCACCCGAGAGATTTTTTAGATCATTATCTTTTTATATGTGAGTCAAATGTAATGACAAATGATACAGTCTTGTATTCAAAAAATGATCATCTTTTTATTTTGTTGAATATCAGTGAGCCGGGAGAAGAAAACGGTATCCCTTCAAACCAATATCTTGTCATCAATAATGGCAAGGGAATATTGTTAGACCCGGGTGGTTTCGGAGTAATGCCTCAGGTTTTGCATCACTTGATGAAATATATAACTCCAGAGGATGTTGTGGGCATTGTTTTATCGCATCAGGATCCAGATATTGTAGGCGGATTGAGTAGTTGGATGGAGATGACTGAAGCTAAAATCTATATCTCAAAAATCTGGTTACGATTTTTACCCCATTATGGCATTAAAAATATGCAACGTTTTGTCGGTATTGATGATCAAGGGAGTGATCTCATATTGAATGATGTTGTTTTAAAATTGCTCCCAGCCCATTTTCTCCATTCTCCTGGCCAACTTAATGCTTATGATCCATTGTCAAAAATTCTTTTTACTGGTGATATTGGCGCTGCCGAATATCAGAATGCCGATTTTAGCGAGATTTTTGTGAAGGATTTCCCAGCGCACCAAAAGCGAATTGAATATTTTCACCGACGTTATATGTCATCCAATCGCGCTCTAAAATATTGGTTAAAAATCATCAGTTGTTTTGATATTGATATTATTGCGCCGCAACATGGTTATTTATACAAAGGTGAGGCGCAATCAAGGCTGATAAGTTGGCTTGACACTCTGGAATGTGGTTCAGATCTCTTGGATATTAGTTAGTGGTGCATATTTCTTAACATGAAGTATCAATCCAATATTGACCAGTTTCATACTTATTTAAATACTGTATTGTCTGAATTATTGGAAAGCCAGATAAGGACACGCTTATTTTTCACCAACTTGTTGAAATATGAAGAAAAAACATTAGTTAGCAATTTGGAAAACTTGTCAGGCGAACAGCAAAAGGATTGGGGAGCTTTAATTCATTCCAATTCACAGCTTGTGAAGTTGGGAGCAATCAGTTGGGAACGAAGTATTCACCAAATTAAAACATTACTTTCAAAGTGTGATCACTTGGTCAAGCAGTTGCACAAAGCTATGATAGACAGAGAGCTATATGAGCAGCAAGGAGTAGTTCTTCAAGGTATTATTCTGTCACATGAAAAAATCGAAAATTGGGAAGATTTTGTTCAATCAATTCTGCAACAATTTCACAGTATTTTTGAATTCAATTTTTTTAGTATTGCCTTTGAAACCCAGGATGGGATTGATTTGTTTCTTTATTATATGGGGGAATTCCCGGCAGAAGCGAAAACTCGGGCCAGGCAGGAGCTGACTGGCCATATGTCCATGCGATTGTGTAATACTAAAGTGTTGACCATTAGAGAATACCAGGTGCTGGAAACCAGGTTAGATCATGTCAATTTTGACAAAATGAATTCGGTAACGATAGATGTAGATGGTGGGCAGCAAAAACTGGGTGGTTTATTGGAAATGGGTTATTTCTCCAGCAATCCTTTGGGGATTGATGAAAAATCGATCATCAAATCAATCCTGTCTGTAATGGTGATGGTCATCGGTTCCAGTCGAACACTCAAGAAAACATTAACCGAGCTCGAATATCATGCCAGTCAGGAGCCACTGACGGGACTATATAATCGCCGTTTTTTTAATGAAGCATTGGAACAGGAAATCGAGCGTTCAAAACGCTATGGTCATCACTTTTGTTTATTAATGCTTGATCTGGATAATTTCAAAGGTATTAACGATTCTTATGGGCATGTATGTGGGGATAGTGTTTTGAAGGGCATTGCAGACATTTTAAAAAAACAAACCAGGCGAGGAGATATTATTACCCGATTAGGAGGAGACGAATTTAGCATTATTTTACCTGAAACCGATATTAAAGGAGCGCAACATGTCGCCGAGGAAATCAAAATAACAATTGAAAAAGCTGCATTTTCAGATCAGCACAAATTTCATGTAACAACATCTATTGGTCTGGTTTGCTACCCGATTCATACCACAAAGATGTCAATATTATTGGCTCATGTCGATGAGGCGCTTTACCAGGCCAAGTCAGCAGGCCGGAATATGGTATCCGAATACCATGAAAATATGGGAGAAGCAAAAAAAGCCCGCCAGCTTTTTAATCTTACCCAGGATTTGTCCCGTGCAATAAAAGAGCAGCGAATTATTCCATATTTCCAGCCCATTGTTGCAACTTCAGGGCAAACAATATTTGCTTATGAAGCGCTGGCGAGGTTGGTCAATGAAGATGGATCGATTGTTTCTGCCGGAAAGTTCATTGATGCTTCCGAACAAGTTGGCAATAGCAGTGATTTTGATAAATATATGATTCAAACGATTACCGATAAGTTGCTTGGTGACCATAAACAGTCAGAACATTTTCCGCTGGTTTTTATCAATTTATCGCCAGTGTCTGTCCAAAAACGTGGCATATTGCAATATGCTGCCAGTGTATGTAATGACAAACAAATACCACCGGACCGAATTGTTTTTGAAATTACCGAGCGGGATATGGTCAGTGACATGAGTGCCATGAAAAACTTTTTGGCCGAGCTCCGCAATCAAGGCTTTGGGTTTGCTCTGGATGATTTTGGCAGTGGTTATAACTCATTTCATTATCTTCGTGAATTATATTTTGAATACGTCAAAATTGATGGTGAATTTATTAGAAATATGCTTAATAACAAGGTCGATATTGCTTTGATTGAAGCTTTGAATGGTTTATGCGACAAATTAAATATGAAAACTATCGCTGAATACATTGAAAGCGATCAGATCTTAACTCGAGTAAAAGAAGTCGGAATTGACTATTGTCAGGGGTATTATATTGGATTACCCGGTGCCGAAATAGGCGATATGCACCAGCATTTTTCTGGTATAAACTAGTTCCGCAATATTCTGTAGGTGGGGCTTTAGCCGCGACCATTTGGGTCTGGAAAAAATCCAGTCGCGGCTAAAGCGCGCTCCTACCCAACAAAGCTTAAAAATTTTTTTGGTTATTTTTTAGAGCTTCCTTGCAGCCGAATTTTCCATGGCTCTTTAGCGAGTGGATCAACATGAAATAACATGGAGTCTGGTTTATGTAGCAGACCTTCTTCGCCAGAAGCATTGGAATTGAGTTGACGTTTTTCCACAAAATCTATCATGCGACAAGTATTAAAAATAGCCAATACATGATTGCCTGCCTGGGAGTATGAGACCAGATAAGCAATATTAGCTTCGGTAATACCAGGAATTCGTGAGATCAGTTCATCAAGTTTTTCTGGGTCGCTTTCAGACAAGGATTTCAGAACGGAATCGTGCCGTGTTTTCAATAAAAACTTGAAATGTTCAGCAAGTTTTTCTTGCTGTTGATAGTGTTGTATATTTTTCAGTTCTTGATCAGAGCAGAGAAAACTTTCCGCGACCAGATAATGTTTATTCATTTCGCCATCATTGGCAAACAGTGAGATTTTATCCAGATTTTTGTCTTCTGTGGCGTACAAAAATGACCGCGGGGAGCGGATATGTTTGTAGATAGTAATGACCCAGGGCAGGGCGCGTCCGGTTTTTTCGAATCGTGACTTAACACTGTCAATTACTCCAGAACGGGATAATTCCTTTTCCCTTCCTTCTGGCTTAACTAAAAATGCATCAACAGCGGTAATTTGTGTATTAAAACCGGCTTGTTTGAATTGCTCAATGATAGTGGAGTAGCGAGGCTGATAGGGGATACCGGTGCCGTCATAAAGCAGATTGATATGATGAGTTCTGGCATGATCAGCAACCAAATCACGCAAGCGATTGGCAAAGGGCTCGACATAGACATAATCATCACTATGATGATTTGCCGCAGTAAGACATGATTATGCCTTTAGCTCCCGTATGATATAGTACGGAGACTATGAGAAACCGCATTAAAAAGCCCTATCAAAATATGGTCTTGATTGATTTCTACGAGCGCTTTCCAGATGAGCAGGCG
>JALXCS010000283.1 GCA_026990815.1 Methylomonas sp.
ATGGTTCTGATTTATATTTGACAGTTGATGCGCCACCCGCGGCAAAATTTCAGGGCAGTCTGAAACCACTGGAAAGCACAATATTAACCAAGGAACGATTACGAGAAATCGCTAACAGCCTGATGAATGAGGAACAGCGAAAGGAGTTCGAACATACCCCGGAAATGAATCTGGCGATTTCTGAGCCGGGCATTGGGCGATTCAGAGTCAATGTTTTCATGCAAAAAAATAGCCCTGCACTGGTTATCCGTAATATTAAAGTCGAAATACCTAACGTTGACGATCTCGGTCTTCCTGAAATATTAAAAAAGACCATCATGACCAAACGCGGCCTGATTCTTTTTGTTGGCGGTACTGGCTCAGGAAAATCAACATCCCTTGCCGCCTTGATTGATCATCGCAACAGAAATTCTTCCGGCCATATCATCACCATCGAAGATCCCATTGAATATATTCATCCCCATAAAAAATGTATCGTCAACCAGCGGGAAGTTGGCGTTGATACGTTGACTTATGAAGATGCACTGAAAAACACCTTGCGCCAGGCGCCAGATGTTATTTTGATTGGCGAAATTCGTTCCCAGGAAACCATGGAGCATGCACTGGCTTTTGCAGAAACCGGCCATTTATGTCTTTCCACATTACATGCCAATAATGCCAACCAGGCGCTGGACAGAATCATCAATTTTTTTCCTGAAGAACGGCGTAATCAATTGTTGCTGGATTTGTCATTGAACCTGAAAGCCTTTGTCTCACAGCGATTAGTACCGACTGTTGACGGGAAAAGAACCGCTGCTATTGAAATTCTGCTGGGAACTGAGCTGGTCCGAGACCTGATTCATAAAGGTGACATCCACATGCTCAAGGAAGCCATGGAAAAATCGGAAAATATCGGCATGCAGACTTTTGACAGCCACTTAATGCGTTTGTTTAAAGAAGGAACGATCACACTTGAAGAAGCTTTACAAAATTCAGATTCTCCTAACAATTTGAAATTGAAAATCAATTTAAGTGAGGGCAGAGGGTCTGCAACTGAAGGAAAAGATAAAGAAAGTGCTGCTGGTTCGTTGGAATTACAGGCTATTCAGAAGGATGAGGAAGAAGAGGTTGAACAACAGCATTAATTAATGCGTAACAAGGATAATAATGTAGGGCGAAAAAATGAAGCGCCTTCCGTCATAATGTTACCAAATGTAGTATGGCGCTTCGCTTTTACTCCTTTTTTATTAAAACCACTACCATTTTTTTTTGGCTATGTAGGATTTTCTAAACAAAATTGATGTGTTTGCAAATAGGTTTCTATAAAATAACCGTTTTTTCATTCAGGAAACTATATGTAAATGACCCATTGTCAACACCCACTTTGTGAGCAAACAGCAGCTCAAATTAAGATTCATTCGACAATTACAACAAATATTGTTGAACGTCGATTACTGGAACGTGCTCTTCTATTCGCCGAATTATCGTTAATTTCCTATTTACCACCCGGGCAAACCGAAAAAGCCGCAAAACGGCTCGGGTTTGAGGATGTGGTTTTTTACAATAATGATGGCTCCCAGGCCTATTCCTTTGCAAATGATAACGATGTGGTCATTGCATTTCGAGGCACAGAACCCAATGAATGGAATGATATAAAAGCTGATCTTAATGTTGCCAAGGTATTGGCAGAGACTGTTGGGCGGGTCCATCGCGGCTTTAAAAAAGAAGTGGATGACCTTTGGCCAATGCTGAAGAAAATGTTATCCCAGGATCAACAAACACTTGATAAGCATTTATGGTTTACAGGTCATTCTCTGGGCGGTGCTATGGCAGCAATCTGTGCCGGGCGATGTTTGTTATCACATATTAAAACCAGCCCTGAACAGGTACACACATTTGGAGGTCCGAGAATCGGCACCAAACGTTATGTTAATTACGCCAAGATTGACTTCTATCGCTGGGTAAACAATAACGATGTTGTTACACGCGCACCACCAGCATGGCTCGGTTTTCGTCATGCCGGCAAGGAGATGTATCTGGATGCTGACGGCTATTTAAAAAAGCTGAACAAAATTCAGCGCAGCGCCGATCTGTGGAAAGGTTTTGTCGCAGCCCTGAAAAAATATGAATTTGATTATTTTAGTGACCACCTGATTGACAACTATGTTAAATGTATCCATCGGTCATTGTCGGCTCAAACCGGAAGTGATTTTTGCTACAACAACCATCAATAACCAGTCTTACCGCTCACTTATAATTTTTCAGGAAAAATCCCGCTGCTGCCATCCATATCACCGGTCATGTTGTAACCCATTGGCGTACCTTGCTGATTCAGTACTGCGGCGTCAACGACACGACAAATGACCAGCTGATGATCGCCGGCATCGGCATAATGACTGACCTCACAATCGAAATAAGCCAGGCTCTCGACTAAAACCGGCGTGCCTGTTTTAGCTGTCTGCCATTTACAGACGGACATTTTATCGCTATCAACGTGATGGCCAAAATGATCCGCCAGTTGCATTTGTTCACAACTCAGAACATTAATCGAACAGATGCCCCCTTCCTTCAGGATTTGGAAAGAGCGGTTTTTCGGGTTGATACTGAAAACCAGCAAGGGGGGATCAAATGATGCCTGCATTACCCAGGCTGCGGTAAAGGCATTTTCCTGATCGCCACTTTTAACCCCGATAATATACACGCCATGCATGATAAATTTGAAAACGCCGACAAGATTTTCTGACATGATGGTTACTCCTTGAATTGAATGCGCATCGACAAGTCTATCGCTTTTATGTTTTTGGTTAAAGCGCCGACAGAAATAAAATCCACGCCTGTTTCTGCTATAAACCTGATGTTTGCCAATTCGACATTGCCAGACGCTTCCAGTTCGACATTACCTGCATTTTTTTGTACCGCTGTCCGCATATCCTCCAAAGAAAAATTATCCAGCATGATGCGATCAGGTCTGGCAGTCAACGCTTGCTGGAATTCATCCAGGTTTTCCACTTCAACTTCAACAAGCACATTAGTGATTCCCCTGGCTTTGGCAATTGCTCCGGCGATTGAACCAGCGGTGATGATGTGATTTTCCTTGATTAAAACCGCATCAAACAAACCGATTCGATGGTTATAACAACCGCCGCATTTAACGGCATATTTTTGCGCCATTCTTAAACCGGGAATGGTTTTTCGGGTATCCAGCACTTTGCAACCGGTTCCAGCAACTGCCTGGGCATACTGATAGGAAATCGTCGCCGTCGCCGACAAGGTTTGCAGCAAATTCAAGGCCGTCCGCTCGCCAGTTAATAAAGCTCTGGCATTTCCTGTCAATCGACATAATTTTGTATTGGCTTTGATGAAATCGCACTCATTGGCGAGCCAATCTATATTAATATTTTTGTCTAAACTGGCAAAAACAGTATCGAACCAGCGTTGTCCACAAACCACCATATCTTCTCTGGATATTACTAACGCTTCTGCCATTGCATGTTCAGGAATAATTGCAGCCGTCACATCACCACTACCAACGTCTTCGGCCAAAAATGTTTTTACGGAATCTTCCAGGGATTGATTAAATTTCATTTCGTGTTTTGATTACTCTAAAATAACGCTATGCTTATTAAACACCACTGGTTGCAAAAAGCCGAAAAAATTTTGTCGCCAAACCATGATGAAAGACCTGATAGTGAAGATATTTCCCTTATTGTTATCCACTGCATTAGCCTGCCGCCCGGTGAATTTGATACGCCGCACATTACACAATTATTTACCAATCAATTAAACCCAAATGATCATCCTTATTTTTCAGAGATTCATCAGTTGCAGGTTTCCAGTCATGTATTGATTCATCGTACCGGAAAAATCACTCAGTATGTTCCATTTGACAAACGCGCCTGGCATGCCGGCCAGTCAGAGTATTGTGGTCGCGACCGGTGTAATGACTTCTCTATAGGTATAGAACTGGAAGGCACGGAAACGACACCTTATACAGAAGCCCAGTATCAGCAACTGGAATTGTTGATTTGCAGCCTGATTCAGCATTATCCGAAGCTGAATAAACAATCCATCACAGGGCATTGCAGTATTGCGCCTGGTCGCAAAACCGATCCTGGGCCTTCTTTTGATTGGCAGAAATTGAATGCTCGAATTGGGCTGTCGATATGATTTTGTACACACCTGATGAAAAAAACAACTTTGCCCGGCTGGAATCTTATAATTGAGATCAATTCAAAAGCTATTGTTTGATTTCGATATTTTTTAAGGCCATTTTACCAGGCTGTATCTGAATTTTGATAATTCCGAAATCCTCTAAAATACAGTATAAGCAAGGTATTACGAACAACACCAGAAGCGTGGAAGTTGCAATTCCAAAAATGATGCTGGTTGCTAAAGGGATTAAAATTTGTGCCTGCAGACTTTGTTCGAATAGTAATGGCGTTAGTCCTGCAATAGTCGTGATGGAAGTGAGTAATACGGCACGAAATCGCTCGTGGCTGGCTTTGACGGCAGCAATATGTGGGAGTAATCCGTCACGAGTATGGCGTTTGACAAACTCTACCAGTAGAATGGAGTCATTGACCACAATGCCTGCCAATGAAACAAAACCCAGCAGAGATGGCATGGTAATATCCAGACCCATAATCAAGTGTCCCCAAATTACTCCGATAAATGCCAGTGGAATATTTGCCATGACCAATAAAGGCTCAGAATAAGAACGAAATTGAATGCTCAGCAAAACAAAGATCCCGATTAAACCGAAAATCAGGCTTCTACGCATAGAATTTCGGGCCAGACTACCTTCTTTTATTTCTCCTTCAAAGGAAACAGAAATACCAGGGAACTGATCTGCAAATTTTTTCAAAAAACCATTCTGTAAATCTGTTATAACCGCTTGAGTATTATTTATTTGAGCATCAATATCGCCAAAAATGGTTACTGTTCTTTGCGCATTAATTCGTTGAATTCTAGAAAAACTACGTGTAGGAATAATTTCCACAACATTGGATAATGGCACCACCTGCCCGGAATGCGGATGAATGACTGGAAAGACATCAAAATCAGCCAATTCGTCTCTAGAGTCGTCGTCAAGAATTACTGTAATTTCGTAGGTTTCCAGATTAACAGTTGTTTCCAACACATCGACGCCCTGATAAGCGGCGCGTAATTGGGAAGCGATAGTTAGTGCATCCAGCCCAAGAGTAAAAGCTCCGGGTTTTAATTTTAAGGTAAATTCAGGTTTGCCTGGTCTGAGGTCATCCATTACATTGCTTACACCTGGATATCCTGTTAACCAATTTTGTAACTGATAAGAAGCTATAGATAGTTGTTTCAGGTTGCCACCTTGCAAACGTATATAAATAGCACGACCGGCAGGGCCAATCATTGGTTCTTTGATTGAAATATTCAGCGCTTCAGGGATATCACCAATTGCTTCGCGCCACCGGCTAGCAATTTGGTTGATGGACATGTGTCGTGATTCGGAAGTTAATAGATCAACACTGAGTGTTGCTAAATGAGCCCCGTTTTCTAATGCATCAACATTCATTCCATAATTTATGGTCACCGCTTTTACAAGAGGTGTGTCATATTTCTTTTGATAATCAGCATTAATTTTCTGAAGATTTAGATTTAATTGTTGTACAGCTTTTTCAGTCTGGGCTAATGAGGTTCCAACTGGCATTAAAATACGAGCCTGCAAAATATCACCTTCCAAATCGGGAAAAGCGGAAAATTTGACAATCCCCGCGGCAAACAAGCTGACCGAAATAAAAAATAAACCTATCACAGTGCCGATAAAAACATAGCGATAATTAATCAAGATCTTTACAAGCATGTATGCACGTTGATGTAATCGCTCAAAATAATTCGCAAATTCGAGCCTGATTTTTCCGGGGGATAGTTGCCCTGATTTGGATAATGAATGCTGCAAATGATTGGGTAAAATTAAAAAGGCCTCCACCAGGGAAACAGTGATAACTGAAATCAACACCGCTGGAATGGTTTTCAGCATTTGCCCAATATCTCCACTAAGAAACAGTAACCCGACAAAGATACATAAGGTGGTTACAAACGATGATAAAACCCCACGAGCTACTTTTTTTGTTCCATCTACAGCGGCTTGGAGAGGTTGTTTTCCCAAGCTGATTTGAGTGCCAATACTTTCACTGATAACAATGGCATCATCCATTAATACTCCCAATGCCAAGAGTAAAGCAACCATGGATAACTGGTTGACGCTGATACCCCATTGAGCTAAAAGAAAAGCACTGGCCAAAAATGATACTGGTAGCCCCATTACTACCCAAAAAGCAAACCGACTACCAAAAAACAACCACATAACAGCAAATACAAGAATTAATCCTTGCCAGGCATTACTGATCAACAATTGAATCCGGTCTTTGATGATACTGGTAAAATCCTGAGTTAGATAAAATCCTACTTCGTCAGGCAGATGTTGTCGTTCATTTTCAATAAATGACTGAACCGCATCAAGCACACGGAGGCTATCATCACGGGTATTTTTTCTGATTTTAAAAAACGCTGTAGGCTTACCATTATATAGAATTTTGTTTTCATCCAGTTCAAACCGGTCAACAATATCCGCAATATCACCCAAGCGAACTTCATTGCCAGATTGCCCTTTTATAATAATTAATTCTGCCAGTTCTTCTAGTGTCCGCCGTTCTTCACGAATTCGTATTTGATAATCTCTGGAATTAGTGTCAATTTCACCCAATGGTAAATCAAGGTCTTGTGCGCTAATTAAATCAGTAACAGCCTGTAGACTTAAATCGTATTGGCGCAACTGGGCTTGGTTGATTTGTATTTGCAACTGCCGATCAGAAAAACCTTCAATTTCTACTAGAGGAATCTGCGGATCCCTCAGCATCCTTTGTTTGATATCTTCGGCAAGGTCTTTAAGTTCCTGAAGTTCTAAATCAGCAGTCAATGCAATGGTTACAACATCCTGGATGCGACCCAGTTCACGTATAATTGGTTGTTCAGCCTGTTCTGGAAAACTATCTATTTCATCGACAGCACTATCAATATCACCTTTAAACAGATTAAAATTCCCTTCTTCCATCATTTCAAGCACGGCGATTGCCAGTCCCTGACGCGACTCACAGCGCATTTCCTTGATGAAACTGATGCCGTCCAATGAATCTTCCAATGGACGACAGATTTTTTGTTCCACATCCTGTGGCGTTGCTCCTGGATATCTGACCTTGACTTCGACCTCATAGGTTTTAATTTCAGGCAAGGATTCACGTTTTAAACTAGGCAGAGTTGTAAAACCGGCAAAGATAAGTATTAGCATCATTAAATTTGCTGCAGTGGGGTGAGAGGCAAAATAACGAATCATATTATTGTTCCTCAGCCCATTTTTTTAACCATTGTTGTTTCTCACTGTCCAGTATTGGTTTTAACTGCATGCCGGGAATTGCAGGGAACAGGTCTGAAACAATGACTTTTTCGCCGGTTCGCATACCATTTTCGAATAACGCCAGATTACCTTGTAATTGCCATGGTTGAATCGGACGTCGTTCTAATTGCCCATTTTCATTGCAGAAGAATAATTCTCCTTCGTGCAATGCATCACGAGGAATCAGATAAAAATCGCTTGCTTTGCCTTGTAATTTAATTTCGGCATACATGCCCGCCATTAGTGGTGGTTTTTTCCCTGGTTGGATGTGTTCGTAAGGTTGATCGACACTTACAATAACCCCTAATGTGCGTGAGGCAGGGTCCATTGAACTGCTGATTCGTTCAACCCTGGCGTTCCAATAAATATTTTTGTCATCGGCCAGATTAACTTTGGCGGACAAACCCAGTTGGTTAAAAAAATCATTTGAAAAGCCACTGTGGAAAGCTTGCTGAATCAAAGCCTGGTTGTCCTGAAAATTTTTGGACAATTTTTTAAATTGTTGTAATGGGAGCTGGGCATTGATTAGTACTTTATCAGTAGTTTGTGCACTAAAAAGAGTTGTTCCCTGGGTTACAAACTGATTTTCGTCAACCATTAATTGTGTAATACGAGCATTGAAAGGCAAATGAATCGAAGTGCGTTCCAGATTACGTTGTTGGACTCTTGCAGCCGCTTTATTATTTGTTAATGTTGCCTCAAGGCTGCGTAGTTGCTCAGGTAAGGTTCGCAGTAAATTTTTCAGGTTTTGAGCTTCTTGTTTCAGTTTCAGCACATTGACACGTTGAGCGTCAACGGCAGACTGGGCAACTAAATTTTTGTCCAGCAGGACTTGATATCGTTTTAACTCTTTTTCCGCTAAGGATAATTTGGCTTTGACTAGTTTCAAATCAAGCCTTATATTTTCAAGTTGAACCTTGATTTCGCGCAATCTTGCTTCATTGTTTTCAATATTGGCTTCAGCTTGCTTGAGTGATAACTGGAAATCTTCCCGTTCAATACGGATGACTTCAGTGTCTTTGGTAAAGATTTCTCCGTCACGCAATTGTGGATGAATATAGATGATTTTTCCGCTTATTTCTGCTTTAGCTTCAAACAATACATCCGGCTCAACCACGCCGAAACCGAATATGGTTGGTCTTACGGAGTATGATGCAACTTCAATAATTTTAACAGGAGTGACAAAGCCATCATTGGACTCATGTTCGAAGGCTGGCTGTAATTTTACGATAGCAATCGCTAACAAAAGGCAGAGTCCAACGATTATCGGCAAAACTCGTTTTTTGGTTATCCATTCGTTATACATCGAGTGATTCCTTTTCTAGAATACCGCGGGTAAATATTTGATAGATATGTTCAGCCCATGCATTACTACAAACCTGTTGATCACTAATCAACCATGCTTGCTTTCTTACCGAGTCAGCGACAAATGGCATGACTAGCATTGTCATTAATGAGAAAGCAGCCCATTCAGCATTAACAGTTGTATTGTAGTTTTGGGACCTATTGATCAAATCGGGTAGAAAAGCAGCTATTCGTTTAGGAAAAAGCTCAATAAACTGCTTACCTAAAGCACCTTGTTGTACTAGCACTTCATCAGTAATTAATTGGTTGATTGCCCTGTTTTGTGAAAAAAATTGAACAGCAGAATATATAAATTCTTTAAGCGGGTTATCAGTGTGTTTAGTTTTTTCAAAAATTTCAAATTGTTGTTCTGCTGTGCGTTCCAGCAAAGCTACAAAAAGTGCTTCCTTGCCACCAAAATAATAGCTGATCATCGCCGATTTCATATTTGCGATAGTGGCAATTTCTCTAATGCTGATACTGCGATAACTTTTATGTCGCAATAAATTATTTGCAGCATCAATTAGTTGCTGTTTTTTTTGTTCTTGAATTATTGGATCGACTGGGCGGCCCCGTGTATGTTTTCGGTGTTTCATAATATTAATTAATTAATTGATCAATTGATTAATACTATCACTTGATAAAATAAATTGCTAGTTAAGGCAATTCAGAGAGTAAAAGCGAAACGCATTTTCGGCACGTGATCTATGCGAGCCTCTCCACTAAGCTGAGGGATTAATATTGGTTTGAATCCAAAAAGGTATTACAGATTTCCGACAAGTTCATCGGGAATCAAGATGAGCGTTTAATTTATCAGGAGATTGGGTGGTATGAGTACTAAAAGAGGCCTTTTTCAGGATCTACTATTTTTACTGTTCGTCAGTTGATCCACTAAAGAAAATTGTGTTAATAGGAAGCACCGATCTTAGGCGATTTTCCCTAATAGCTGTCCCAGTTTTACCGGCTTGCCAGACGCCAGATCTTCAGACCAGTTTATCCTGTCTTTTGCAAATAGCACGATTATGGTTGAACCCATATTGAAGCGCCCCATTTCCTCCCCACGTTGAAATACCGGTGGATTTTCTCCGTAATTCCAGGTTCGGATGGTGGAAGATGTGGGTGGAGTAATTACACCATGCCATATAGTTTCAATGCTAGCGACAAAAATTGCACCTACCAAAACCAGCGCCATTGGCCCGGCTTCGGTATCAAACAAGGAGACAACGCGTTCATTTCTGGCAAATAACCGCGGGACGGAATTAGCGGTGGCGTTATTGACGCTGAATAAACGACCGGGAATATGGATCATTTGTTTCAAAGTGCTATCAAGAGGCATATGTAGCCGATGATAATCTTTTGGAGAAAGATAAATGGTTGCAAATTCACCGTCTTTAAATAATTCTGTACGTTGTGGGTTGCCGCCAAGTAATTCATGGACCGTATAGTATTTGCCCTTGGCTTGAAAAATATCGAAGTCATTAATCCTGCCGTACTGACTAACTGCCCCATCTGCCGGGCAAGAAATGGCGTTGGGCCGGCTGACAATTGGCCGGACGCCTGGCTTAAGTTCACGGGTAAAAAAATCATTGAAGCAGGTATAGTTATCAATACTATCTTCAAGAGCTTCTTCCATATTGACGTGATAATGGCGGATGATCTGATTAATAAATAAATTCTTCCAGGTTTTGTTTTTTGAATGGGTCAGCAATCCCATCAACCGGGATAGCGGATGATGAGGAAGTATATATTGAGGAAGTGTAGTCAGTGCTTCTTTAAAGGTCATGGTTTTCCGGTGTTTTACCGCTAAGATAAAAAGCAAAGGCGATTACTTCAGCGACAGCCACATAGAGTTCATGCGGAATTTCATCGCCGAGTGGCACCTGGGCAAGTATTTTAGCCAGTTCTGGTTCGGTATGCAGGGGAATATTATGCTTTTTGGCAATTTCGAGTATTTGCTCTGCAGTCAGGTTATTGCCTTTTGCGGTTACCTTGGGCGTGTTTTTACCGTCATATTTTAAAGCGACAGCTATATCAGTGGTGTTGTAAGTCTTAGTCATTCCCGGAAAAGTTTAGGGTAATGTAACGACTGTTGGAATTTGCCATTCAGGGTGACGATGTTCTGCAATCACCGTGGTATAAATTCCACCCCGAACATTAAATTCTGCTCGGATTCTGATGAAATTTGGATTGATAGCTTTGACAAGGTCATCGAGAATTTCATTGGTAATGGCTTCGTGAAAAGCGCCTTGTTCGCGAAATGTCCACATATAAAGCTTCAGGGCTTTTAATTCAACGCAGAGCTGTAGTGGTACATATTCAATGGTTATGGTAGCGAAATCAGGCTGGCCAGTCATTGGACACAAACAGGTAAATTCAGGAACATCAATGCGAATCGTAAAGTCGCGCCCTGGCTTGGGGTTTGGAAAGGTTTCTAGATTTTTGCTGGGTTTTGTACTCATAAAGGGGAATGTTAGGCTCTGTGTTCAATACACAATTGATCAATGTAAAACATAATAGTTCGTATTTTTTAAATACGGACATATTATCAGTAAAGGGGATGATGTATTATTTGCCGGTTTCTCGTTCCTAAAAAACAGATTCATCACATCTGCTGGTGCGCAAGACACTAATCCACCGGGGTTCAGCTGGTGGAGGGTATGCTGGTTGGTTATTATTTGTAATAACTTCTATACCATTTGACAAACTGATCAATGCCTTCTTCAATTGGGGTGGCAGGCTTATAGTCAACATCTTTTACCAAAGCTTCAACATCAGCATAAGTATCGGGAACATCTCCCGGTTGCAATGGGAGTAGTTCTTTTTCAGCGGTTTTTCCTAGTTTTTGCTCAAGGATTTCAATGTACTTGAGTAATTCAACCGGACTTTGATTACCGATATTGTACACACGCCAAGGGGCTTTGCTGGTGCCGGGATCAGGTTTTTTTCCGGTCCAATCAGGATTCGGCGTGGCTGTACTATCCAGTGTCCGAATAACGCCTTCTACAATATCGTCAACATAAGTAAAATCCCGGCGATGTTTGCCATAGTTAAATACTTTAATGGGCTGTCCATCTAAAATGGCTTTGGTGAATAAAAACAAGGCCATATCTGGTCGTCCCCACGGTCCGTAAACGGTAAAAAAGCGCAGCCCAGTAGTTGGTAAACCGTAAAGATGGCTGTATGTGTGCGCCATTAATTCATTCGCCTTTTTCGATGCTGCATATAAACTTAAAGGATGGTCGACATTGTCATGAACGGAAAAAGGCATGGATTCATTGGCGCCATAAACAGAGCTGCTTGAAGCATAGACAAGATGTTCAGCATTATTGTGCCGACAACCTTCCAGAATATTGGTAAAACCAACGATGTTACTTTCAATATAGGCATGTGGATTTTTAAGTGAATAACGCACCCCTGCCTGTGCAGCTAAATTGACAACTCGTTGCGGCTGGTGCTGCTTAAATGCTTTCTCGATCAGCTCTTTATCTGCAATATTCCCCTGTATGTGTGTGTAATTGGAATGATCTTTGATGCGATCCAGGCGGGCCAGTTTTAAATTAACATCATAATAATCATTAAGGTTATCAATACCAATGACTTCATCGCCGCGATCTAAAAGGCGTATTGATAAATGATTGCCGATAAATCCTGCTGTTCCTGTCACTAAAACTTTCATTGTCTATAACCGTCCGTCTGCTGCATCAGCAGGTAAAATATATTTTATGTCGAAAACTACTGCATTGTTTTTGCCCAATGCTCTGATTTGTTCTATTCCTAATTGTTTAAATTGCTGATGCGCAACAGCAATAACAATAGCATCATATTGGCCATTGGCAGGAGTATCAATTGGTGAAATGTTATATTCCTGCTTGGCTTCCAGTTTATCAACCCATGGGTCATAGACGTCTACAATCGCACCAAAGTCCTTGAATTCTTCAATCATATCAATGACTCTGGTATTGCGCAGGTCGGGACAATCTTCTTTAAAGGTAAGCCCCAGCATTAATATTTTTGACTCTTGCACATGGATGCGCTTCTTAAGCATCAGTTTGATAACTTCAGAGACCACATATTTACCCATGCCATCGTTTATTCTCCGGCCAGATAAAATAATCTGTGGCGTATAGCCAATTGATTGGGCTTTATGTGTAAGATAATATGGATCAACACCAATACAATGCCCACCGACAAGTCCGGGTCTGAAAGGTAAGAAATTCCATTTTGTACCCGCGGCTTCCAATACTTCTTCAGTATCTATTCCAAGACGATTAAAAAGTAACGCCAGCTCATTGATCAAGGCTATATTTACATCGCGTTGGGTATTCTCTATAACTTTTGCAGCCTCAGCAACGCGGATGCTGCTTGCTTTATGTGTTCCGGCAGTAATAATGCTTTTATAAAGGTTGTCAACAAAGTCGGCAACTTCAGGGGTAGAGCCTGAAGTAACTTTCAAAATATTTGTTACTCGGTGTTGTTTATCACCAGGATTGATTCTTTCAGGGCTATAGCCTGCAAAAAAGTCCTGATTGAAGGTCAGGCCTGATTGTTGTTCAAGTATAGGGATGCAGTCTTCTTCAGTAGCCCCAGGATAAACAGTCGACTCATAAATGACAATATCATCTTTTTTTAATACCTTGCCAATCGCTTCGCTGGCTTTGATTAAAGGCGTTAAGTCAGGCTGTTTATGTTGGTTGATTGGGGTAGGGACAGTAACGATGTACACATTGCACGCAGATAAATCTGAGATAGATGTTGAATATGTTAAAAACTCTGCTGCAGCTAACTCCTCTTTATTTACTTCAAGTGTAGAGTCAAGGCCTGATTGAAGTTCTTCAACTCGCTCTTTGTTTATATCCAGGCCAACAACATTGTATTTTTTGCCAAATTCAACGGCTAACGGTAATCCTACATACCCTACA
>JALXCS010000284.1 GCA_026990815.1 Methylomonas sp.
GAAATCAAAACATACTATCATAGCCCATAGAAACCACTAGAATATGAATTAAGAGCTAAATTTCATAATATCAAATCAATAAGTTAGATTAACATGAGTTGAGAAAAACGAACTCAAGTGATTCTATATCATTGAATTTATTATCAACGAGGTTTTCAGCTCTTAATTCGCATTAGAGATTTCAATATTATTTTGAATTAACAATCCAGTTTTAAAAACGTTATTTTCACTATGCAAAAAAACCTTGAGTTGCCAAATCAGCCAGACCGTATTTTAGTAATTATCATGCGCTATCTTGGCGACGTCCTTCTGGCGACTCCTTTAATGAGCTCTCTCAGAAAAACATATAAGTCCGCTAAAATCGATGTGCTTGTTTTTAACAACACCGCAGCTATTTTGGAAGGGTTTTCTGACATCAATAATGTCATCTCTATCCCAGTCAGACCTACTTTTAAAGAACAACTGACTTTATATAAAAACCTTTTCAGAAAATATGATCTTGTCGTAAATACCCAAGTTGGTGACCGACCATTTATTACCTCAGTAATTGCTGCTTCCACTAGAATAGGAACAGTTCCAAATAACCAGGAAAAAGGCAGATGGAAACGCTTTTTTTATCAAGGTTGGACAGAATTTGACGATGAACACACACACACGGTTTTACAGAATTTAAAACTTGCAGATTTACTTAACATTCCTCGCATATATCAAACCACCCCTCCCAGCGATAAATTTGGAACAAATAAATATATATTTATCAAAGGGAAGTATGCTGTTCTTCACCCACACCCTAAATGGCACTATAAACGCTGGCCGGTTGAAAACTGGATTAAAACAGCCCGCTACCTCAACCAACTTGGCTTACAAGTCGTGATATCGGGCAGCTCAAACGAAGATGAAAAAAAATATATCAGTCAAATTTGTGATCACCTTCCCGATCGAACCTTAAATCTTTCAGGAAAGCTGTCACTTGCTGAATTAAGTACAGCAATCAAACATGCCCAGATTTTTATTGGCCCTGACACTGGAATCACGCATTTGGCCGCCTCAACGGGAACCCCCGTTATCTCACTATTTGGACCAACAAACCCAGTAAAATGGGCTCCATGGCCTTACAATTATCATATTAACAAGAATCCTTTTAAAAAAACCGGGAGCCAAATTGTTAGTAACGTTTATCTTATCCAAGGCCCAGGAGGCTGCGTCCCTTGCCACAAAGAAGGTTGCGAACAAAATAAGACAAGCTTTAGCCAATGCCTTGACTCTCTCAGTTTTAAAGCAATAAAACCAGTTATTGACCAACACTTGCATAGCTACTTTCAATCTCCATAGACCCAATGCTTTTAATCAGCAAAAATCTAACCAAAACGGCTGCTAAAACATAATTAACCCAATAAATCTATTTTGCGGTTAAAATATACAGAAAAATTGTTCGCATTATCCAATCATTTTTATATAGCCACGCAAAACCAATTCCAATCATCAATGACCAACCTTCAAGCCAAAATTTTTAAAGCAGGAGGTATAGTTAGCGCCCTATTTTTGCTAACCATACCTTTTTCAACATCAATCTCAATTATCCTGTCGGGTGTTTTACTGCTTATTTGGCTTATTACATTTCAGTTCAAACAATTGCCCTGGCTTTTACGCAATAACCCTGTCGCTTTATTTTCGTTGCTACTTTTTGTTGGGCTTTTATTCGGAATTAGTTATAGCAGCGCGCCTTTCAAAGATGCCATTAATATGTGGGCTAAATATCGAGAATTTTTCTTGCTCATCGTTTTGTTACCTTTTTTATCCTCCTCTCAACATAAAAAGTGGATGATTTATGCTTTTATTGCCGGAATGATTGGAACCCTGCTGATTTCCTATGCAATGTATTTCGACTTTATTCCCAGACCGCGCTATGCCGCAACTTTGAAAAGTATTATTACCCAAAGCATTATGATTTCTTTTTTTGGTTATTATTGTGCGTTACAGATCAAAAACCCTGAACATATTAAAAATAGAATTTTTTGGTGCCTACTCTTAATTATTTGCATACATAACGTCCATTTTGTTGCCATCGGAAGAACCGGGCAGTTACTTGGCCTGCTTTTTGTCTTTTTATTTTGCTTCCAACATCTAAATGCAAAATTATCCATTTTCCTCATAAGCTTCCTTGCCGTTTTTTTTGCACTTTTCATCAATTACTCGGAAATGGGATTTCGTATTACTGAAGGCTTTCAAAATGTACTGAATTACGATTTTAGTAACCCTGTAACTGAAACATCCATGGGAAGAAGGCTTACTTTTTGGCAGTATTCATTAACTCTTATAAAAGAATCCCCTTGGTTTGGTTATGGAACCGGAAGTTTTGAAACTGAATTCAAAAGACTTGCGGATAGTAACCAATACATTAACAAAAACCCACATAGTGAGTATCTTTCCCTTGCCGTGCAACTTGGCATACCAGGACTCATTCTGTATCTTGGTTTTCTATTCAGTCAATATCGCATGGCCCAACAATTGGAAATCCAAAAAAAATGGTTTGCCCAAGGCCTACTATTATCTATTACCGTTACTAGTATTTTTAATTCACCGATACTTGACCATACTGAAGGCCATTGGTTTGTTTGTCTGCTAGCTCTTTGCTATGCCCAACAAACAATTCCCAAAAATGCTTAGTATCATTATCATCACAAAAAATGAAGCTCATCATATTGCTTCTTGCTTGGACTCGGTTGCTTCTTGGGCAGATGAAATTATCATTCTAGATTCTGGCAGTACTGACGAAACCGTCTCAATATGTGAAAAATATACGCCTCATGTTTATGAGACAGATTGGCCCGGCTACGGCCCTCAAAAGCAACGCGCTCTCGAAAAAGCAACAGGTAAATGGATATTTAGCATTGATGCTGATGAAACAGTATCTCAACAACTTGAAAATGAAATTAAACAAGCCATCAAGTCCACTAAGTATGTTGGATATCAAATCCCAAGACTATCCAAATTTTGTGGAAAAGAAATTCATCACAGCGGATGGTGGCCTGATTATACCATCAGGTTATTTCGAAAAAAGTCTGGAAATTTTTCACTTGCCCCCGTACATGAAAAAGTCGATGTTGAAGGACCTGTTGGGAAACTAAAAACCCCCTTACTTCATGACACCTATGAATCCCTTGAAGAAGCCATTAGTAAAATGAACCATTATTCTTCGTTAAGTGCAAAAATGCTTTTTGATCAAGGTAAAAAATCATCTCTAGGCAAGGCTTTAGCAAAATCAGTTTGGACATTTATTAGAATCTATTTTGTTAAAGCAGGATTTTTAGACGGCAAACATGGTTTGATGCTTGCCATCCTTAACACTGAGGGAACATATTATAAATACATAAAATTGCTGGAGCTTCGGAACAGGAAATAAAATAGCTCTGCCAAAAAAGCCCCCATTTCAACCATACCAATCTTAGTTTATTTTATCACTCCACAAGCTATTCTTGGACCTCCGCCCCCCAATTTTTTTGGCGAATCTGAATAACTATCTCCCCCAGCATGAATTATCAAAGACCGACCTTTTAGGTCCGCGACTTTAACACGCGGGGCTAGAACAGAGGCATTCGCATCCCCATTTGCATTGACATATAGGAAAGCCAAGTCTCCAAGATGTCCATCACCATAAGGCCCAGAATGATAACCTGAACCAGATGGATCATAATGCCCTCCTGCAGCCAAGCCAGGTACTATTTTGCCATTTTTTTGTTTCGGTCCACATTCTGAATTTTGATGAATATGAAATCCATGCACCCCCTGGGAAAGTCCCATCAAACTTGGCGTGAAAAGCGCACCATATTTTGTATCAACAATCTTTATCGACCCGATCCGTTCACCTACACCGCTTGAACTTAGCTTGTTAAGCCTAATGTCAACCATCTCCGCAGCAACAGAATCGGCACCCAACATAAACACGCATATAAATAATTTATATTTCCACATAGAAACCTGCCTCAATATTTTTTTATACTCTAAATATCTTTGTGTACGACAAAAAATCCACCCCCTTGGATGTTAAATTAGGTAAAGATACAATTTGCACAAGAGAATATTTTATTCTTGCCTAATATTACTATACTATCCACGCTCAAAAATACCCCGTTTGCCCATCAATGATCTGAAATTTTTCAGACAATAACGAA
>JALXCS010000285.1 GCA_026990815.1 Methylomonas sp.
CTTTTCAAGCTCATAAGAAAAAGGCTTTTTATTGAAATTATGAAAAACCTAACTTACTGATTTTGTAGCCCATAAATTTAAACCCGATTGCCCTGTCAAGTAAAGGCTTCACCCTGTTAGAGGGTAAAATGAACTACGAAACTTTAGTATAAAGAAATTGTGATTTCGATGCTTACATTTGTCATGCTCAAAGGTTGAATACACTTTGATGTTTGTTTTAGGATCAGGTTCAAAACACCCGCCTTATTATTTTGCCAGTTTGTTTTTCTTTCTTTATCCCGATAAATAGGTTTTCTTTTTATAGTCCATTTCTTTGTTGAAAGCTAATGCCCAAAGACCTGTTAATCTATATAATAGAAACAAAGCCCGACAATAATTGAAAAACATAAAACAATAAAGAGGAAACCATGCGGAACTGGAAATTGTTACCTGTTTTTATAGGCGCAGCAATTTTAACGGCAGTCATAGCCTATGTTGCATTCTATTTTATATTTCTGGAACTTTTTGTTGATCTATGGTGGTTCCGTTCCATGGATTATGAAGGTTATTTCTGGCTAAGACTCCTTTACCGATTTATTTTTTCTGGCGCAATTACCCTGCTTTTTTTCACTATATTCTTTTTCCATTTCTGGGTCGCATCGCGTTACTTAGGCCTAAACCCTCCTGACGAGATCCTTGCTGACCTGGATAAGCAAAAACGCTTTCAACGGTTTGCCGATTTGTTCATGAATGGGTCTGTGAAAATTTACACCCCATTATCTTTGCTTCTTGCCATTATCATTGCAGTCCCTTTCTATCATCAATGGGAATCTGCTATTTTATTCTTTTTTGGTCAAGATTCCGGTGTGACCGAGCCAGTCTATGGAAATGATGTCAGCTTCTACATGTTCTCGTACCCCATCTACATGCTTATTCAGCAAGAACTACTAACTACGGCATCGTTACTATTTGTTTTAATTGGCGCCTTGTATTGGCTGGAACACATTTTCGTACCGAATCAAAATAAGGAATTTCCTCTTGGCGCAAAAATACATTTAACAATTTTACTTGGATTTGTTGTCCTTTTTGTGGTCTGGGGCTTCTTACTTGATCGTTTTTCACTATTATATGTTGGCGGCCATGAACCCGTATTCTTCGGCCCCGGATTTGTCGAAATTCGTTACCATCTGCCTTTGATTTGGTTGAGTATTATCTGTTTTTTTGCTATTGCGGTCACTTTCGCTATCTTTATTTTTTCAAAAAAACATCGTACTTTCGTACCAACTCTTATTTTCATTGGACTGTTCTTAAGCGTTTTAGGCCTGGAAAAAGTTCAGTTCATACCCGGTTTGATTACCACCTATATAGTCAAGCCTAATCCAGTTAAAGCTGAAGGGCGATTTATGAAGAACAATATCGTTGCTACTTTAGCAGCTTACGATTTGGAAAAAATTCATACTATAGATTATTCAGTCAAACTGGATGCCACTGAAGATATTGAAAAATGGAGTTCTAAAAAACATTTTTCCAATATTCCAGTGTGGGACCGGGAAATGCTTTATGACGGTTATTTACAATTGCAAGGATTACGCCCTTATTATAGCTTTCCTACAGTTGATGAAGACCGCTATTTTATTGACAACCATTTCCGCCAGGTCAACCTGGCTGCAAGGGAAATGAACATCAACAAACTACCAGTCGAAGCCCAAAACTGGGAAAACACCCATTTACGATATACCCATGGATATGGGGCGGTTGTGACCCCGGCTGCCCAGGATGCAGGTAAACCCATTCATTGGTATTTACGGGACTTGAATTTATATTCAAATGTTGGCTTTTCAATACAAGAACCGAATATTTATTATGGTCTGGAACAATATGAATATGCAGTAGTTCCCAATAAGCTGGATGTTGAAGGGCTGGCCGGAACCAAAAGAAAACAGGACAAAACTGCAAAAAAATATATCGGAAGTGGCGGTGTTCCGATTCCATCACTGTTTCGAAAAATGTTATTTGCCTTTTACTTTCATGATGAAAAAATATTTTTTTCAACCAATATCAGCAGAAAAAGTAAAATGCTGATTCGACGCAATATTATTGAACGAATCAACACCTTGGTTCCTTTCCTCCATCTTGACAAAGATCCTTATCTGGTTATCACTAAAGACCGTTTTTACTGGGTTCAAGATGCCTATACCCTGTCAAATTATTATCCCGTTTCAAAACCAGCTGCAGACGATTTTTTAAATGGCGAACGTGATTTCAATTACATTCGCAATTCGGTAAAAATTGTTGTTGATGCCTATGATGGCAAAACCCGTTTCTATATAGCAGACCCTACTGATGCAATTATCCAGGCATACAACCATGCATATCCTGGGGTTTTTAGACCATTACAGGAAATACCTGCAGAACTTCAAGGCCATTTACGCTACCCCAGAGATCTTTTTTATCTGCAAATGAAAGTCTATGCAAAATATCATCAAACGGATCCTGATCTTTTCTATGAACAGGCAGAAACCTGGGAGTTTGCAGAAGCCGAGAAAAAAGAAATACGTCCGTACTATATCACCATGGACTTTGGTTTCTGCGATGAAAGAGAAGAATTTGTCATGATTAATCCCATGACTCCAATTAACCGGGATAACCTCAGCATGGTCGGAGTTGCCGGTATCATGGATAAAAAAGCTTGTTCAACCTTATATACTCCAGGAATTACCATTTATAAATTTAACAAGGATGTACAGGTAAACGGCCCAGCTCAAGTTGATGCTTTAATTGACCAGGATCCGGAAATTTCTGCGCAATTTACTTTATGGGATCAACATGGTTCACGCGTTGTCAGGGGAAGAATGATTATCTTACCAATGGGCCAAGGACATTCCGTTCTCTATGTTCAGCCCATTTATATGATTTCAACCAAAACTAAAATTCCTGAGTTAGTACGAGTGATTGTATCAATTGGTAATGAAGTGGTTATGGACAAAACCCTGTGGTCTGCCTTTAATCGTTTGAAAAAGAAATTTATCCATAGTGCAACTGACAGCAATAGCAGTTCACCTACTACAGCACCTCCGGAAAGGAAAAAAATGCGTCAAGTTAATTGATTAAGTATTTATCCAAAACCTGGACATTTAATGCTTATCCAGGTTTTTCTCTTTTTTTAGCGGCATCACATAAAACACTACAGATTATTGATACAATTTTGCCTGCAGCGCTATTGAAAAAAAATCTAGGGTCCAAACTTATCGCAACATCACCTCGCAAAGTCGGTCTTCCAAATCAATTCTATTCGCCAGGTTTTCGCCCAATAATGATAAATCTTTTTCCAGAGAGCCGGAATACAGCTTTTCCTGATCCTGATTTTGACTGTATTTTTCATCAAATTCCAACGCTACATCAGTAATGCTAACAAACTCTGGGTATATTTCATTTGCAACTGATTGCACTGCTTCACGCCGCTCATTGCCTTCAAATATACGCTGAAATACCCCAAAATGTCCTAATGAAACATAGTCAATAAGCATCTGCGAGAATTCAGTCAACATTGACTGAATATTTTTCCCCGGTAAAAATGGCTTCAGATCAGCAATTTTGCAATATAATGACCATACCAATTGCCTCTCTTCCTGCAATTCTTTGATCAATAAACTGGCTTGTTGGCGTCTATCTGGTTCATTGTTTAAAGCGGTAGACATGATTAATCCCCTATTTTTTGTTTTTCAACATGATTCATCAATCTGAAAAAAAAGTTATAAAATCCAAGCGGATGAATAGTTATTGTCAGTTTCTATGTCTTTTAGTAAGTTTCGGTTAACAACCCAAACATCAAATTACACAATTTCTTAAATAAAGCTTAAACACAGTAATCAGTATAGTAGATAATCGAGAACCAGTTTGAAAATTTCCGTTATTATCCCAACTTTTAACCGCATCAATGCCTTACAACAAGCGCTCGACTCGGTGATGATGCAAACTTATCAACCAATGGAGGTGATTGTTGTTGATGATGGCTCTACCGATAATACTGAATCTAAACTCCATGACAATTATCCTAACATAAAATATCATTACCAAAAAAATCAAGGCGTTAGTTCTGCTCGAAACACTGGTTTGAAAATAGCCTCCGGAGACTGGATTGCTCTTTTGGATTCTGATGACCAATGGCTACCAGAAAAGCTGGAAAAACAA
>JALXCS010000286.1 GCA_026990815.1 Methylomonas sp.
GGTATAACATTTAATGAGTGAAGATAACCAGGTTGTGTGGCTTGCATAGGCAGGGCCATAACGTAACCGAGATTTCAAATCTTTTAATATATCGGGGTCGAGCGAGTGATTATTTCTGCTCTCCATGGTTACAATAGCAAATAAACTATCGGCACGTAATTTATCCAGTTCTGCAGCTTTTTTAAAGTGAACAATGGCCTTCTCTTGATAAACCAAATTATCGATTGAAGAATACTGCCTGGCCGCTTCGTAATGGGCGGCAGCTGATTCGGGATGGTGGGTAACTTCAATTAATGCCCCTTCTAATCCATTACCCCAATTGCTTGCACGTTGAGCGGTTAAAAACGCGAAAAAAATAATGTAAATTACAATACTGAGTAGTATGGGCTTGTGTTTTTCTTTATCCAGGTTCATCAAAAGTGAAAAGGCTGCCAGCAATAAGCCAAAACTACCCAAATAATTTCTATGTTCGTGTACCAGTTCCAGTGGCAATATTGTGGATTCAATGAGGTGGGAGCAATAGAATAATGCGCTGCCAAAGACAAATAATGGTTGTTTTCTTTTCAACCATAAGAAAATAAATAAGGAAATGAATAGAAAATGGCCCAACCCAGCCAATATTGGAAAAGTCTGATCATAAAGCGTGTGCGAGATCCTAATATCATCATGAAACAACCCCAGGCTTTGGTTGTTGGGCAACAATATCCAGAAAATATAAAGCCAGACAACTCGACATTCGGTCATTAGTCGTTCGGTTAAAGAAAATGCTGTGCCCGCATAACCCGATGTTATCCATTCTGGTTTTAATAGGCTATAACCGCAAATGAAAAGTAACGGAATGGCAAGAATAATTGTAAAAAAAATGATGCTCGTTAAACGAATTTTAAGGGAGGGTGAAAAAAAATCTTGAAAAAAAATTAATTCTATAAGCAGTAAAAAAACGAAAACTAATGCCCCGTTTTCTTTTGATAAGATACTGCACAAAGCAAAAATTAATACGGCTATTAAACCAACAATTCCTGTTTTGAATTTATCTTTATGCAAGTTGTCCTTTGCATAAAAATAGAGAATCATGCTGAGTATGGCAAAAAAAGCCGAGAGGCTGGTCATTCTTTGTACGATATAAAGTACAGAAGTAAGGTTAATGGGATGCACTGCCCAGGCTAAGGCAATGAACAGTGAAGGCAAAGCTATGTTAGTTAATTTAGTTTTTTTAAAAAGTAAAAAGCTCAACCAATAAATCCCTATGCTGTTGAGAATATGGATAACAAGATTCGTTGATTTGTACGAAAAAGGGGAGAGTTTAGAAAAATAGTAATTCAGCGCGAAACTAAACATGCTGATAGGGCGCTGCAAAAAAGAGCCACTATTCCCTGATAGCGTGGCTTTGGTAATATTTTCTACCGATAAAGATTGGAGATGCAATCTATCATTATTGACAATATTGGGGTAATCATCAAACTGAAATTGGCTATTCAATCCTTGAAAATATACAAAAAAAACTATACTAGCCAAAAGGCTAATACTCATGCATATTTTGATTGGATTATTGAGCATTATTTTTTTAGCTATAAAAAAGGCATCTTTAAAGATGCCTTTCTCTAAGCTTAATTAAATAGTGGTTATCTACAATTAGCTGGGCGATATTTACTAACCAAAGTACCTCCTGTACACGTCCAAGCAACGCCATTAGTAGAGTTGCCCGTACCTCTAAAAATGAGTGTATCAGAAGTACCGTTTACGATTCCAGTTGATAATTCACGAAACGTTATAGTTAAATTTCCTGCACCAGCTGCTGTACCAGCACCTGAGTAACCAACAGCACTAACATAAGCCGTTGATTGCGCGGTATTTACACCAGCAAGGGCAGCAGTTGAAGGCATTGTGCTACGTGATACATAATATTCAGAAATGGAGGTTTTATTTGCTGCTGCAATACCAATACCTTCAGAAATTTTTGCTCGAACTGTGTAATCCTGATAAGCCGGAATCGCAATCGACGCCAAAATACCGATAATCGCGACCACGATCATCAATTCGATCAGGGTAAAACCTTGTTGTGCTTTATTCATTGTGTGTTTCATGTTGTGTTTTTCTCGTAAAGTAGTTAATTACGATGTTAAAGATAGCAGAGAATATGCCATTGACCAGGCAGGTGAGATGTTGGTCAGTTACTGGCTGGATTTGTAATTGTCAAGTCATTGAAATTTAAGGTGTTTGGTGTGTTTTATGTGTTTGTGCTTTGTTTTGATTTTGTGAAACGGCTAACAAATGCGCCGTGACGCTTGATATGGGTTATTGCCCATATTTGCAGCCATTGTTGTTAAAAAATGGCAGCTTGTGACAATTTTTGTCAGTTTTGTGTGTAGGGACTTTAGCTGCGAAATATTATTTGCTAATTATTAATGGCCATCTTTGATTCACTTTTTTGAAAAGTCTGGGTTGAAGGGAATATAAACTTATTGGGATTGGTATTGCTAAAAAATCAAGTATAATTACCACTAAATAATATTTATTGGTAATTTTTTAGGCTGTCATTATGAGAAAAAATACAAGTATTTCGTTGGGAGATCATTTTGAAAACTTCATCAAGGATCAAGTTACGCAAGGTCGTTATGGTTCTGCTAGTGAAGTCATTCGTGCTGGTTTACGTTTGCTTGAAGAAAAAGAGCAAAAATTACATATGCTGCAAAAAGCCCTTGATGAGGGTGAGAAAAGCGGCGATGCGGGTCTTCTGAATTTGCAGGAAATACGTCTTGAAGCCAAGAAAGCAGTCGGATTGATGCCTGACAATGCTTGAAATTCATATACAAGTAAGGGCAAAAAAAGATTTAATAGAAATGTGGCAATACTCTTTCAAAGCATGAGGAGAGAAACAAGCTGATCAATATTACGATGAATTTGTTACAAGTTTGAATTTAATTGCCAGCTATGGCAGTAAATAAACTGGAGGCAAGATATGGCGCGAAAAGCAGAGGACATAGAAAAGGCGGTAGCGGGACTTCCGCCCAATGAATTGAAAAAGTTCCGTGCTTGGTATGAAAAGTTCGACTCGGAATTGTGGGACAAACAGATCGAAGCTAACATCAAGGCCGGCAAGCTCGATACGCTAGCTGAAAAAGCGATAGCCGACCACGAAGCTGGAAAATCGACAAAACTGTGAATCATTTTGCCAGTCCATCTTTTTGGGCTGCGTATCAAACCTTGCCGGGGAGAGTCAAAAGAATTGCTGACCGAAACTATGAGATTCTGAAATCTGATCCCCCATCCTTCTCTGCATTTCAAGAAGGTTGGTCGATATTGGTCAGTCCGAGTAGGTATCCATTATCGAGCATTAGCGGTTGAAATCAGTGATGGTCTGCTCTGGTTTTGGATCGGGAGTCATTCGGGGTATGACAAGCTCATTAAGCCATAACAAATCGCTCAACTTGACCGCAAAAAGCGGCGTTTCGCTACGCTAAACTCTGCTTTTTTCGTCAAGTTGGCTCAAACGTTATCCAGAAATAGGAGTTGCCAGGGATGACCTTGGAAAAGGCTACCGATGTTTCAAAATCTTGTGTTTAAGAGATGGGTTTAATATACAAGGGGCTTTAGCCGCGATTTGTCTTGGTCGCGGCTAAAGCCCCTCCTACCACGTGTTAAACAGCGTGCAGAAATTACCAGGGTTCCGGGGAAAACAGCATTAAAAAGTTTCCACTCCGGATTGTTTAAAATCCGATATTTTGTCGGAGAACTCTGGAGTGTTAATCATGGATATCATTGCCGAAATCAGAAGGCGTCATCCTGTCAGCCGGGAAAGCATTAGTTCCATTGCCCGCTCTCTAAAAATTTCTCGCCCCACAGTTAGAAAACATTTAAAAACAGTCGATGAGACGGTTTATCGACGACAATCCCAACCGGTGCCAAAATTAGGCAAATATAAACGGGTATAGCTACAAATTGATGTAAATAATTCTTTCAATAAAATAGCAAGTTTGTTAGTCTTTCTCGAAACAACATGACGCAGGAGTTAGATCGGAAAAAGAGATCGAAGCGCTGGAAATTTTTCTTGATAGCTTTGAAATTGTTATGCTGAATAACAAAATTGCAAAAGCGGGAGGGCTTTTTCGTCACCAGTTTTTTTCAAGTCATGGCGTTGGGTTAGCCGATGCTTTGATTGCGGCTATTACAGAGAGTATCAACGCTCAGCATTTTCATTTTCCTATGCTAAATGATCTTGTCAGGCTTTGTACGCGGCCACAAGAATGACTGAACGGATTCTAAGCCAAAACATCTTCGTACAGATCAGCTAAAAGAAAACTGCAATCCAGACCTTTTATACTCAATTGTTGTTTGCCATCGTTATAGCTGTGCAGTAGCCAATCATTTTGTTCAGTTCGGGTGAAGCTGTCTACTTGCATTGTTTCAGTATCAATTAACCAGTATGTTTGCAAGCTATCCAGTTGACGGTAATGCTTGAATTTTTCGCCCCGGTCAAAGGCTTCGGTTGAAGGTGAGAGCACTTCGGCAATAAAAATGGGATGTTGTTTGAACAGTTTATTGTTTTTGTCTTTTTTATCACAGGTGACTGAAATATCAGGATAGAAATAGGCATTGGATTTTTCAACCTGAATTTTCATGTCTGAAATATAGGGTTTGCATGGTAAGCCTTTCAGTTGTTGTTTAAGTAAAAAGAATAAATTGCCGGAAAGGGTTACATGAGCGTCGCTTGCGCTAACCATGGCCCAGATTTCTCCATCCAAATATTCATGTTTGAATTCAGCGGTCAGGGCAATCAGGTTTAAATTTATGGGCTACAAAATCAGTAAGTTAGGTTTTTCATAATTTCAATAAAAAGCCTTTTTCTTATGAGTTTGAAAAGAGAAAAATACAACCCATTGATTTTACATACATCATTAAATGTCAAGATATTTTAAACCCGATTGCCCTGCCTCCTCACCCTTTTGCCCTCTCCTTCTTTGCTGTCTGCCAATAATAAGGTCATGGATATTTTATTTTCCTCTTCTCGATCAGGTGCAGAATTAATGGAAAACTTTTTGAGATTGGTACGACAAAGTAATCAATCCGATATTTAAGTATAATAGCCAGTTTTTTAAATGCGGGCTTTTTACCAGTAATGAAGCTGGAAAAAATTAAACTTTCAGGCTTTAAATCCTTTGTTGATCCTACCACTATTCCGATTAGCGGGAATTTGATCGCCATTGTCGGGCCAAACGGTTGCGGTAAATCCAATATTATTGATGCAGTACGCTGGGTAATGGGTGAGAGCTCGGCGAAGCATTTGCGCGGTGGTAATATGGCGGACGTTATTTTTAACGGCTCTTCGACCAGGAAGCCGGTCAGCCAAGCCTCTGTGGAATTGATTTTTGATAACAGTGAAGGCCGGGCCGGTGGTGAATTTGCCAAATACAATACTATTTCCATAAAACGTCAGGTGAGTCGCGATGGTCAATCTTTATATATATTGAATGGCTCCAGATGCCGGCGCAAGGATATTACCGATTTGTTTTTGGGCACTGGTTTGGGCGCCAGAAGTTATGCCATTATTGAACAGGGAACCATATCCCGGATGGTAGAAGCCAAGCCTGAGGATTTGCGTATGCATATTGAAGAGGCTGCGGGGATTTCCAAATACAAGGAACGTCGGCATGAGACGGAAACACGAATGCGCCATACCCGGGAAAACCTGGAACGTCTTGAAGATTTGCGCGATGAAGTTGAAAAACAACTGAATCATCTGCAAAGGCAGGCCCAAAAAGCGGAAAAATATACCGCATTAAAAGCGGAAGAACGGCAATTTAAACTGGAATTGCTGGCCATGCGCTGGCAGGCGCATCATCAGTCTGCCCAGGAAATGGAGCAGCAGTTGCAATCTGTGGCGGAAAAGCATAATCAATTGTTTTCAGAGCAGCGGGAACTGGATCAGCAAATTAGCCAAAAACGTGATGATTATAAAGCGCAGCAGGAACAGTTAAATACCATTCAAGGTGAGTATTACCATGCTGTTTCAGAAGTCAGTCGGTTGGAGCAGGCGATCAAACACAGTCGTCAAAGCCAGGAAGAAACCAATTTGGAGTTGGAACGATTGAGACAACAAGCTCAGCAATCGCTTCAAGATCTTGGGGATGACAAATTACAGCTTGAAACAATTAGCCAGGAATTAGTGATTGCAAATGAAGCGTTGCTGGAAGCGAAGACAACGGAAGCAGAAGTCTTTGATGCCCAGCAAGCCGCCCATCAAGAGCAGCAAACCTGGCAGTCAGACTGGGAGATATATAGAACCCAAAGTGCGTCATTTCAGGAGCAGTTAGAGGTTCAGCGCACCAAAATCAACCATTTGCAAAATCAAAATCAGCAGTTGCAGGTCAGGTTTGATCGTTTGCAGCAGGAACGTGGGATGTTGTCCGGCAGTGATTTGCAGGAGAGTATGGCCGTCCTGGGAGAGTCAATCGAAAACATAAGTATTCGCCGTGATGAAATTCATCAGCAATTGCAATCGTTGTACTTGCAGACCCAGGAATTACGGCAACAGCTGAAAAACTTTCATGACAAGCTTCATACTGCACGAGCTGAATCACATGATGTTAACGGCAAGATCAGTTCGCTGGAATTATTGCAGCAACATGCGATGGGTAAGGATAACAAAAAGCTGATTCAATGGATGCAGCAGGCACAATTATCTGATAAACAACGACTGGCTGAGTTTATTGAGGTTGAAAATGGCTGGGAAGCAGCCGTGGAAACAGTGCTGGGCACTTATTTGGAAGCTGTTTGTGTTGATGATTTGGAACAGGTTATGTCGCACCTGCCTGCGCTGGAGGATGAATCAGTTTCTGTTGTTGCAACCCGGGGGGAAAAATCTGTTTCAGGAGATGATTTTTTGCCTCAATTAATTGATAAACTGAACTGTCCCTGGCCGGTTGATATACTTTTGAATGGTGTTTTTTGCGCAGAAAACGAGCAATCTGCAAAAGTGTATTTATCCCGTTTAAAATCCTATCAGTCTATTATCACCCCTGATTGTATCTGGTTTGGCTCTGACTGGATCAGGGTGGTCAGAGCCAATGATGGCAAAATCGGTGTTTTGCAGCGTCAAAAAGAACTTCGTTTGCTTCAGGTGAGGCAGCAATCCTTGCATGATGAAATTGCTGTTTTGGAACAACAGCTTGATGATACTGAAAATAATCTCAAACAGGGTGAGCAGCAAAGAGAAGAATTGCAGCAAAAGGAGAAGCAGCTTGGATCTGAGCTATCCAGCAAAAATTCTGAATTCAGCGCCCAATCAGCACGCTTGGAGCAGCAGCAACAGCGTTTGCTGCAGGTATGTGATGAAATGGATGATATTACCCAGGAAATTTCCGAGAATACTGAAGCGATTATTGAAGCGGAAACATTAAAAGATTTGGCAGAGCAGGAAATTAAGCAATTAAATTTTCAAAAACAGCAGCTCGAAAACAGTCGCTTAAATGTCCAGGAAAAAAATCAACAAGTGGATGTCAGGTTGACTGAAGCCCGGCAGCAAGTTCATCAATATCAAGCAAAAATTGCCTCGTTGCAAACTTCTGAGGCTGCTTTAAAGACTCAAATTGAAAGGTTGCAGGTGCAGCATCAAAATTTTTCTGATCGAATTGCCGATTTGGAAAACAAATTGCAGCAGACTTTGTTGCCTTTGGACGATGAGCAGACAGAACTTGAAACCTTACAGATAACCAAGGCCGGAATAGATGAAACTCTGAAAAAATCACGTAGTCAACTTGAGCTGGTAGAGGCAGAAATTTCTGCCTTATCAGAACGGAATGTTCAAGTTCAGCGCGATCTTGAAAGGCAAAAGCAAAAATTGGATAAATTACGTTTTGAGCAACAGGAAAGTATTGTGCGTCAGCAAACTGTTACTGAACAACTAAAAGAAATTGATGCCGATGCCGAACAGGTGCTAACTGATTTACCGGAACATGCCAATCAACAGGAATGGAAGGCCAGGGTGGAGCAATTAACTTCGCATATTGAACGTCTGGGAGCGATTAATTTAAGTGCTATTGAAGAGTTTCAATCACAATCCGAGCGCATGAATTTTTTGAATGAGCAACATGCCGATTTGGTAGATGCCCTGGATACACTGGAACAGGCAATTAGCAAAATCGACAAGGAAAGTCGGCAGCGATTTAAGGAAACCTTTGATAAAATCAATGGTGGCCTGCAAAACAAGTTTCCAAAGCTGTTTGGTGGTGGACAAGCCTATCTTGAATTAACTGAACAGGATTTACTGGAGGCGGGAGTCAATATTGTTGCCCGACCGCCAGGTAAACGGAATAGCTCAATTCATCTGTTATCAGGAGGGGAGAAAGCCTTGACTGCAGTAGCTCTGGTTTTTTCTATTTTTGATTTGAATCCTGCACCATTTTGTTTGCTTGATGAGGTGGATGCGCCGCTTGATGACGCCAATGTGGTTCGGTTTTCAAAAATGGTGGAAGAAATGGCAGAATCAGTGCAGTTTTTATTCATTTCACATAATAAAGTGACAATGGAAATTGCAAAACAACTCGCGGGTGTTACCATGAAGGAACCGGGAGTTTCTCGCATGGTTGCGGTTGATATTGAAGACGCAGTAGAGATGGCGGAAAGTTGATGGATAAAGATATATTAAGAATAGTAATAATAGCTATCGGGGCATTGGTTATTGCCGGAATGCTGGCGTGGCATTTTTTTAAAAACAGACGAAATCGCGGGGTTGGTTTCTATGATGACGATCCGCTGGAAAAAATTGATGAATCCCTGATTATCGATACCAAAGAGGATGATTTTGACATTATTCCTTTGGGTAGTGTTAATGCCGAAGAACACGCAGAGGACATACAGCTAAACGACCCACTTGATCCAGTTGAAGAAGTCGCTGATGCCTACCAGCCTGAATTGAAACGTCATGCCGCAAAAGCAGAGCCTCTGACAGAGATTCCTGAAATTTTGCAATTTGGGATTGTGGCAGTTGAAGGGCAAACCTTTAATGGCAAGCAATTACAAAAAGCCTTTGATAAAGTGGGTTTAAAATTTGGCTCCAATCAGATTTATGAGCGTCTGGATGAATATGATCAGGTTGATTTTGCCGTCGCTTGCATCGTTGAGCCAGGTGTTTTTCCGAAACAAGATTTTGATTCATTTAATTGCCCTGGAATTACTTTTTTCTTCCAGCCCAAACTGGTCAATGATGCATTGGTGGTTTTTGATGATTTGATTGAGACGATCCAAATTATTGCCACCGAGTTGGGCGGCATTACTTGGGATCAGCAACGCCAGCCATTGACACTTGAAACACAACAACAGATTCGTGAGCTTCTGGTTCAGAAAAATCTAAAGTTATAGATTACTCAACTGCCCCTTTATTTTTGTGTTTTCACCCAGCCAGCTTGAAATAATAAAACAGGCCGATCTTGATCAATATTTAGCAGATCAGGAGCTGTTTGAAAAAGCCATCCAAAACAAAAATTGTGATTTGTTATCGGATCATTCCCTGCTAGGTTTTTTGCAAATCGCCAATGCGCTTTATCGGGCGGGCGAGCCAGTTATTTCTGATGATCTGTATGATCATGTTTTTCTGGCGGAACTAAAGAAGAGACATCCGGAGCATCCCTATTTGCAGACCGTGGAGCCGGAACCGGCATTTACTGGTAAAACCGTAAAATTGCCAGTACAAATGCTTTCTACCGAAAAGGCTTATAATCTGGAAAGCATTGAAAAATGGGTGGAAAAGATTGAGAAAGCGGCGAGTGAAATAGAGCTGAATCCAGAGAAGCTAGTGTACCGAATAACACCAAAGCTGGACGGCTATGCCGCTTATGATGACGGCGAACATTTATATACCCGTGGGGATGGACGTAAGGGAACTGATATTACCCGGGTTTTTGAGCGTGGCCTGACTGTTGCCGGGAATGGTAAGCGGGGACAGGGAGCAGGAGAAATTGTTGTCAGCAAAACTTATTTTAAGAAGAATCTTGCTCAATATTTTGATAATGCCAGAAATTTTCAGGCCAGCATCATCAAGGAAAAAGACCTGAATGAACACGCATTGGCGGCGATTAAAACCAAAGCAGCTGTGTTTTACCCCTTTTCTCAATTGCCCGCCTGGGAAGGTTCTGCAAAGCAAATGCTGGCTGAATTTGATGATCTTGTCAAAAAAGTCAGCACTATGGTGGACTACGATGTTGATGGTGTGGTCATTGAAGTCACTGATGAGTCTTTAAAACAGCATTTAGGTGCTACCCGGCATCATCATCGTTGGCAGATCGCTTTTAAAAGCAATCTCGAAAGCGCTGAAGTCAAGGTATTAAAAGTGATACCGCAAACTTCCCGTTCCGGCAGGGTCAATCCGGTTGCAGAACTGGAGCCAACGCGGTTAAGTGGTGCCCTGATAAGCAGGGCAACGGCTCATCATTACGGTATGGTAAAGGAGTTGGGCATTGGCCCAGGAACTATTATCGAATTGACTCGCAGTGGTATGGTGATTCCTAAAATTGAGCGGGTGATTATTCCGAGTGAACCACAAATTCCAGATGTTTGTCCCAGTTGCGGGCATGAATTAATTTGGGAAGGTGATTATTTGTATTGTCCCAATTCTGCTTATTGTCCGGCCCAGATTGAACACATCATGGAGCATTTCTTCAAAACACTTGGAAATGTCGATGGCTTTGGCCGGAAAACTATTGAAAAATTACATGCTGCGGGAGTTAGTTCGGTTTACGAAATTTACCAGTTGACGCAGGAACGGCTTGAGGACATGGGGTTTGGCGAGAAAACTTCCCGAAATCTAATGAATCAATTGATTCGAAGTCGAACTGAACCAATAGAGGATTGGCGGTTTTTAGGCGCTTTTGGAATCTATCGGATGGGGCTAGGGAATTGTGAAAGATTGCTGCAACACCATCACTTGCTCGATATTTTTTCTTTAACGGTTGATGAGATTATCGAGATAGAGGGATTTGCTGAAAAAACTGCGGTTGTAATTGTCGAAAGCTTTAGGAATATCAAGGAAGATTTTTTTAAAATTTATAATCTGGGGTTTAATCTGATTGCAACGCCATTATTGTCTGAACAAGCTGAAAATCAAGCCGGCCCGGTCTGGGGCAAGGTCATTGTATTTACGGGAACCATGAAACATGGCACTCGTGAGAAAATGAAAAAACAGGCAAAAAAAATGGGCGCAAAGGTAGCATCATCGGTAACCGGTAAAACCGATTATCTGGTTGCTGGTGAAAAAGTGGGTGAGGCGAAGATTCGTGCAGCAAAAGAAAAAGGCGTTACTGTATTAACTGAAGATCAATATATTGAAATGATTGCAGATTAATAATCTTCGCTTAGTCGTTCAAAGTATTAATTTTTTAAATCAATGCTATGCTTTTTATGTGATTTGAAAAATTTGAGAAACGACCTTGCAAGATGAATTAAATACCGATCTAAGTATTTTGGAAAGCCACATGGATGGCATGCTGGATCGAGTTAAAACCAACAGCCGGACTTTTCGCCATTTTCAGGATTTTGAAGTGCGGTTGCTCAATCTGAATTCCCTGGGAGAAATGATGCGTCATGTCCTGGCTGATGCAAAAAATTTCTTTGACCTGGATACAGTTGGTTTTTGCCTCATTGATGAAAAGGGAGAAATTTCTGAATATCTGGAAACTGATGGTTTTTATCTGAAAGAAAATAAAGAACTTAAGATTATTGAGGATGACAAGGTTTTACAGGACAGATTTGGCTATAGTAAGCATCCTTATGTTGGTCTCTATTCAGAACAAAAATGTGCTGAATTTTTTCTTCATGCCGAGCAAAAACCAGTCAGCGTTGCGTTGATCCCGTTGACCAGACGTGGCAAATATTTGGGAGCAATGAGTCTTGGCAGTCATCATGCAGACCGGTTTGAAGAAAATATGGCAACTGATTTCGTCAAACATTTGGGCTCGATTGTCAGTGTTTGTCTTGAAAATAATCTTAATTTTGAAACCCTGCGCAGAACCAGCCTGATTGATACTTTAACGGGCGTTAACAATCGCCGTTTTCTTGAACAACGACTTGGCGAAGAAGTTGACAGGGCGCAACGAAATCTTGAGCCATTGAGTTGTTTTTTTCTGGATATTGATTTTTTCAAAGCGGTCAATGATACTTACGGCCATCAGGCCGGGGATCAGGTGTTATTGGCGATTGCGACGGGCATTAAAGGACAGTTAAGGAATAATGATGTGTTAGCGCGTTACGGTGGAGAAGAGTTTGTCGCATTGCTGACTAATATTTCTGATGCCAAAGCACAGGATATTGCTGAAAGAATACGTAAAACCATTGAAAATACCGTTGTTGAGAATAACGATGAAACGATTAAGGTTACCATCTCCATTGGCACCGCAACTTATCTCCCGGGTGCAGAAAGAACCTCGGTTTCCCAAGAAGTTGCAGAAAATCTGGTTAACAATGCTGATAAAGCGCTTTATGAAGCTAAACATGCCGGTCGAAACCGGGTTGTCAGTGGTAGGGCTGTTCTGGATGTTGAAGTAGCTGTCAGTAATTTAGGCCAATAATGCGCCTACCATTGATTTGATTTCATCAATATCTCCGGCAAGTTGTTCCAATGATTGTTCACATTCGGTTTCGTTGATTCCGAGTTTTTCGTAAACAGTTTCAGGACAAACCTGGTTTACGGCATCACCAATACCGAGTTTACCCAGCAGATAGTCATTAACAAACACAAGTAGATTAAGCTGGTGATTTTCACTCCGATAATTTGGGTTATGATGGTGAAAAACAATGTCTAAAATTGGCTTGGGCATCGACCAGACTTGCAATAACCACGCGCCCAATTGAGTGTGGTCATACCCGAAAGCAAAATTCTCTATGCTGTTAATAGCCAATGTTGGATTGGCATCGATGAAATTGTTTAAATAATTGTATTCTCTATTAAACTGGTGTGAGAGTAACAAAAAGCCAATATTATGCATGAGACCGGCCAGAAAAATATGCTGAGAGTTTGGTTGATTTTCCTGAGGCATGTGTTTAGCGATCTGAGCCATTAAGCGAGTGCTGGCCAGTGCTTGAATCCACAATGATCTACTGCCAATAATTCCGTCAACTGGAGCTTTTAGGGGAGACAAGGCAGCTAAACCCAAGGCTAAATTAAGTACAAAATCAAATCCGAGCACTTTGGTGATCGCATCATGAGGAGTACTGATTTTGCCTCGATATCCATAAAATGCCGAACTGGCCCAGCGAATCACCTGAGTTGCCAAAAGCGGATCTAATTCGATAATATCAGCCAGTTTTCGCGCATCTGCCAAAGGGTCAGATGCCAGTTTCAAGATTTTGTTGGCTGTTGCTGGAAAAGGCGGCAGTTCTTTGATTTCACTGACCGACTGGCGCATGTCAACAGGCGGTGAAAAATAACTGGTGTCCTGGCTGATTGTGGTTTGGTTCCACTTAAATAAATCAATATTCATTATGCGGGTGTTGGGTTGTTTAGGTTTAAGCGTTTTAGCTTTCGATAAAGTGTTCTTTCACTGATGTTCATTTCAGAGGCGATACGTTTTCGACTACCATTATATTTTTTCATTAATTGAGTAATGAACTCATACTCCATTTTTTCCATGCCATTCAGAGATGAT
>JALXCS010000287.1 GCA_026990815.1 Methylomonas sp.
GTTTTATTTTTCCATTAATTGAGGTGCTTTCGGGGCGATGCTGATTATTCCCTGGTTGCTGGAAAATTACGGCCCGTCTGCGGCTTTTGGAGTGCCGGGGGTATTGATGCTTTTAGCGACGATTGCTTTTTGGTCAGGGCGTTATCGCTTTGTGCATATTCCGCCATCAGGAAAAAATTTTATTAAAGAGATTTTCAGTCGGGTTGGACTGAAAACATTGGGGAAACTGACATCCATTTATGTGTTTATCGCGATGTTTTGGGCGTTGTTCGATCAAACCGGCTCTTCATGGGTTTTACAAGCGCAGAAAATGGATAGAAATCTGTTTGGCTATGAATTATTGCCTTCTCAGATCCAGGCGGCTAATCCTTTGCTGATTATGTTGTTGGTGCCGGTTTTTTCTTATCTGATTTATCCGTTTCTGGAAAATTTTATTCGATTGACAGCATTGAAGAAAATGGCCATTGGATTGTTTTTGACAGCCATCGCTTTCGTTATCCCAGCGTGGTTGCAAATGCAGCTTGACCAAGGCCTGGTTCCACATATCAGTTGGCAGTTATTGGCCTATGTTTTATTAACCTCGGCAGAGGTGATGGTTTCAATCACCTGTCTAGAGTTTTCCTATACCCAGGCGCCAAAATCTATGAAGTCATTTATCATGGCGTTTTATTTTATGTCTGTTGCGGTAGGCAATTTATTTACCAGCGCCGTCAATTTTTTTATCGAAAACCCGGATGGCAGCAGTAAATTGGCAGGAGCCAGTTATTTTTGGTTTTTTACCGGCTTAATGCTAGTCACAGCGATATTATTTTTGCTGGCTATTCGTCATTATCAGGAAAAAACTTATTTGCAGGATGAAAAACCCTTGTAACCCTCTATACTTCTGTTATTACAAGATTTTTAGAGGTTACTATGAAATTGATAGTGCTTATCAGTAGTTTTTTATTTGCAGGATTTGCCAATGCGGGAGTTTATAAATGTATCGATAGTGAAGGCAAGAAAAGTTATCAAAATTCCCCTTGTAAACAGAATGCTAGCGCGGCCGAATTAAATTTGGCAACAGGCGGGGAGGTTGCAATTGATGAAAAAAGGAAACAGGAAATTTTATTGCAACAGCGAAAAGCCGAAGAAAAAGCGCGGCTGGAAGCAAAAAAACGTCAGGAACAGCAGTTAAAACAGCAGCGAATCGCAGCGATCGAGGAAGAAAACAAGAAAAATTTGGAAATTATCAAAAATAATCCTGGCAAATTTACTGCCTTTGCTATTCCGCCTTATACTCTTGAGGATCACCCATCTTTAATCGATGATTTTATTGAGCGTTTGCCTGAAATATTGAAATTTCGTCGATTGGCTGCAAAAAAGGCGCTGTTTTCAGGAAAATGCGATCGTGTTGAGGCATCTGAACTCAATTTAAGAAGCACCAAGAAAAACATGGTATTTTTGGTTGAATGTAGTAATACACGGAGGATTTATCTGAATGAAACAGAACTGAATGCTGATTGAACATTCCTTGGCTTGATGATTATATGCAAACCTGGAAAATAGGGCCTAAAATATAGGAATGCCGACCGTGCTAAGAATTGGCCCATATCGTTTCTTTTTTTATAGCAACGAAAATGGAGAACCAGTACATATTCATATCCAATGTGATCGAAAGTTGGCTAAATTTTGGCTTCAGCCAATAACACTGGCCAGTTCAACACGGTTTTCCGCAAAGGAACTAAGAAAATTGGAAAAATTGGTAAACCAGAATAAAGAAATCCTATTGGAGGCTTGGAATGACCACTTTAGCCGTTGAATTACATCCTCAGGCATTAAATGTGAGATGCACGAAAGAAACATTATTTGTTGAGTTGCTTGATGGGCGTACTATTACTGCGCCTTTAGTTTGGTTTCCTCGATTGGCTCAAGCAAGTCAAGAACAATTGAATAATTGGGAATTGCTTGGCGATGGTGAAGGAATACACTGGTCAGAAATCGATGAAGATTTGAGTGTAAATGGCTTATTGCTTGGTACTCATTAAGAATCATCAGATAAAACGATAATTCGGAGTGACAACTATTTTTTGGATTCCTTAAAGTTTGCTTTTACAGTTGTATAACGGTAATTTAAGCCATTTTGACAGTACAAAAGATCAAAATGGCAAAAACAATTCTCATTACTGGATGCTCCACAGGGATCGGATACACGACTTGTTTGCAGTTAAAAGAACGAGGACATAGGGTTATCGCATCTGCCAGAAAACAGACGGATGTTGAAAAATTGCTTGCAGAAGGATTTGAAGCGGTACAACTGGATTTAGCCGATAGCAGCAGTATTCAGCAAGCCGTTGAAAAAGTTGCGGCGATGACCGACGGAAAAATTGATGCATTATTTAATAATGGCGCATTTGGTCAGCCCGGAGCCGTTGAAGATTTAAGTCGTGAAACATTACGAATTCAATTTGAAACCAACTTGTTTGGCACTCATGAGCTCACCAATTTGATTATCCCTTTGATGCGCCAGCAAGGCCATGGACGCATTATTTATAACAGCTCGGTATTGGGTTTTGTCGCCATGAAATTTCGCGGCGCCTACAATGCCAGTAAATTTGCACTGGAAGGTTTGGCCGATACCTTGCGTTTGGAATTGCATGGCAGTGGTATTCACATTTCAATAATTGAACCCGGGCCGATTACCAGCCATTTCAGAAAAAATGCCTTCGAGCTGTACAAAAAAAATATCGATAATCAGCACAGCGTCCACAAGGATGCTTATCAAGCCATGGAAGCTCGACTAGAAAAAGAAGGACCTGCCGTTCCTTTTACCTTACCCGCCGAAGCAGTTTCAGATAAAGTTGTTCATGCTCTGGAATCCGCACGACCAAGTATTCGTTATCCTGTAACAGTTCCTACCTATTTGTTTGCTTTTTTAAAACGAATTTTTCCAGACAGGTTAATGGATTGGATTTTGATGAAGGTATAAAAAACCAAAAAAAATGCGGCTAAACAAGCCGCATTTAAAAGAGGAAGGATATTGCTAAACTCTTTGCTTTGAGCACATTTCAAGAGTTGCTGATATATTAATACTTTTCCAGGTTATTGAAAATGTGGCATATTGTCGCGCGACAGATTGTCGCACCCTTAAGTTAGTCCCATTAAACCCGTAAGCCGGAATAGCGAAGCGTTTTCCGACATTTGTCTGAATGGTTGGCGATGAATGGCGGAATGCATTATCATTTTTTTCGCTCTGCAAGCTGTAAATCTAGGATTGTTTTGGAGAGGAATGCCTTGATGTTTCCTGTTGTTGGGCTATCTTTAAATCGGCAAGTATTCAGTATATAAACAAGTTAGCTTTGTTAAGAGGGCATTGAGGTGACAGATAATCAGGAAAAACAAAAAGCCATAGCCCGTGCGCTTGTACGCAATGCTAGCGCCGTTGAACAAGATGTGCTACGTCGGTGGGCAGAGGGGCTTCTGCGCATCCGAGACAAGGATCTTCCCGCATTAAAGAAAGTATCAGAGGCAATAAAACTCACAAAAGAAAGTAAAGTCATAGCACCATACGTAAAGAAAGCAGCAATAGAACTTAAACGAGTCGGATGGGATGAAAGGTCCTGGAAAGCAAGATTCGGCATGGGGGCAGTCATGGCAACGATTGTTACAGTAGGGAATGCTGGTGCAGGCATTGCAGCGCTTGGAACAGCAATAGGTGTGCCCCTTTGGGTCGTTATCGGAGCGGGAGCTACGTTTGCTGGCACGATTGTCGATGAGGTGAAATCTAAGCCAGAAAAACCGAAGACTACGTACACCGAAATAGATGCAGAAAAGAGATTGAAAAGAAACCCGTAAGCCGGAATAGCGGAGCGTTTTTCGGCATTTATCTAAATCGCCGACGATGAATGGCGGAATGCATTATCATTTTTTCGCCCTACAAGCTTGGTATTTTGCTTACTGTAGGATTTTAAGTTAAAAGATCAATAATGAAGCAAAGAATGAACCTCATATTTTTCCAGTTGCTTTCTTCCTTCTAAAAAATCCAGTTCAACTACAAACGCATAAGCAACAACACTGGCGCCGAGTTGTTCGACCAACCCGTAAGCCGTAATAGCAAAGCGTTTTCCTGTTTTACTCAAGTACTAGAGGCAGTTCATTGAAAGCGTAATTGTTTTTTTTAAAGC
>JALXCS010000288.1 GCA_026990815.1 Methylomonas sp.
ATCCGATCGGTATTAAATGAAGAAGAACGGCGTTTAATGCCATGAACACTATAATCTTTTTTCAGCAAGAATTCCGCCAAATAAGCGCCATCCTGCCCTGTTACTCCTGTAATTAAGGCTACTTTTTTCATTGGTCAATTAAGATCTCGAATATTAACTGGAATGTTAATTTTATCTTGTTTACCTTAAAAAAACCTTCTAATTATATTTTTTTACCGATTGAACAATAAACACAGCACTAACCAACTATGAAATTAATAAACTCGGTAAATAAGATTTCGTGATTTTTGTAGCGGTTTCTTGCTCGTGGCTTGTTTTGGTTTTAACAATATACGCCCTTTCATCAATAGTGATTTCCCCTGTTTTGTCATTTTCTTGCATGGTTAAAAACACATCATTCGAGCTTTCTTTTCCCTCAATATGACCAATCCAGATCAAAATCCCTTCAACATTGATAATTATGCGGTCCCTGATTCCCTTTAGTTTCTGACCGCTTGCCAATTCAATTTGTAAAACATCCGACCAGAGCGTGTCATTATCAACTGTCGCAAAACCATGCGGTGAAACAGTTGTTCTTTCCAAACTCTCTGACACTGGTAATTGGACTGAAGCTGAATTGATTACTTTAGTTTTATTGTTCATTTTGGTGATCCTCAATTACTTTGAATTTGAGTTTAATCAATAACCGGGGAAAAACTGTGAATTCGATGGTGCTTTGTAAAAAACCAGCTTCAAAAAAATAGATTTCACCCTCATTAATACATATTTGAAACTGATTACCCAAAAGCTTCAGCCAAGATTTGTATTCCATTGACGTAGCCTTTCGCGGCTGAAACCGCTCCCACATCTATTTTTTTACCCGCCCAAATTGCACCAAAATAGTGCATACATGCTTTATAATGGGTCTTTGTTCTTTTTTTCATTCCCAACAGTATATAGCCAACACACGATTTCATTTGGCGTAATAGTTGCTAGGAATTGATAACACTTCAAAGTCTATAAATAAACAGTGCTAGATAAAATCCTGGATCATCTCAATGAATCGATCTTGCTGTTTAATCAGCAATTGCAGCTGGAATACATTAACAGCGCAGGAGAAGAATTATTTGCTGACAGTTCTCGGCATCTGATCGGACTTTCAGCACAGGATTTATTTAAATGTTCAGAACCTGACTTTATTCAAGATATTAAACTTTGCCTGACTACTGGCGAACCACTCGTTGATCGCAACCTGAATTTCCATCATTTAAAAAAGAGTCAGACACTCAACTTAAGCACGACCCCACTCTTTGATGGCCAACAAATATCTTCGGTATTGGTCGAACTCAGTCAGGTAGACCGGCATCTGCAAATTTCAAAAGAAGAATATTTGCTTGCCCAACAAGAAGCTGCCCGCATGCTGGTCAGAGGACTCGCCCATGAAATCAAAAATCCACTGGGCGGTCTTAGAGGCGCAGCACAATTACTCGATGGCGAACTCAACAATCCCGAACTAAAGGAATATACCCAGATTATTATTGCAGAATCAGACAGATTACAGGCCTTGATGAATAAAATGTTAGGCCCTAATATGCATCCAAATAAAACTCCTATCAATATTCATGAGGTTCTTGAAAGAGTAAGACAACTTGTTATCGCCGAAACCGCAGACAGCATTTCAATTATCCGGGATTTTGATCCCAGTATTCCTCTCCTCAAAGCTGACAAAAACCAACTCATTCAAGCGATCTTGAATATAGTCCGTAACGCTATTCAAGCAGTGGATGACGAAGGTGAAATTATTTTAACAACCCGAATCAGAAGACAAATGACCATACGGCGCAAGCTTTATAAACTCGCTATTCATATCGATATTATTGATAATGGCCCCGGCATCCCTCCAGATATGATCAGCCAGGTTTTTTACCCAATGATAACCGGGAGACCAGAAGGCACCGGCTTGGGCCTTTCAATTACCCAATCTTTAATCAATATGCACAACGGCATTATCGAATGTCAAAGTGAAGCAGGAAAAACTGTTTTTTCTATTTTTCTGCCATTGGAGAATTGTAATGGAGAATAAATATACAGCCTGGATTGTTGATGATGATAAATCCATTCGCTGGGTGCTGGAAAAAGCTTTAAACAAAGCTGAAATTGCCACTCACAGCTTCACCAATGCCAACAGTCTCCTTACAGAACTGGATAAGTCATTACCTGACACATTGATAACTGATATCCGAATGCCAGGCATGGATGGCATTGAGTTATTGCAAAAAGTCCAGCATCAGCATCCCGATTTACCCGTCATCGTCATGACCGCCCACTCAGATCTTGAAAGCGCTGTTTCGGCATTTCATAGTGGAGCGTTTGAATATTTACCCAAACCATTTGATATTGATGAGGTTATCAGTCTGGTTCAACGAGCCTGCTTGAATAGCACCCGCCGAAATAGTTCCCGAATAGTAGACGAAAATATCGCCGAAACCACGCCTGAAATTATCGGTGAAGCGCCTGCTATGCAGGAAGTCTTTCGGGCAATCGGACGTTTGGCCCGTTCACACATTACGGTTTTGATAAATGGCGAATCCGGCACCGGGAAAGAATTAGTCGCCAAAGCTCTGCATCGTCACAGCCCCAGATCAAAAAAACCCTTTATTGCCCTGAACATGGCGGCAATTCCCAATGAACTGATGGAATCTGAACTTTTTGGACATGAAAAAGGAGCTTTTACAGGTGCAAACTCAAGACGATCAGGACGTTTTGAACAGGCCGATGGAGGCACTTTATTCCTTGACGAAATCGGTGATATGCCTGCAGAAATGCAAACCCGCCTGCTCCGGGTATTAGCCAATGGTGAATTTTATCCGGTTGGCTCCCACACTTCTTTAAAAGTTGATGTCAGAATCATCGCCGCAACTCATCAAAACCTGGAACAATTAGTTGAAAAAGGTTTGTTTAGAGAAGATCTGTTTCACCGCTTGAATGTGATACGAATCCATATCCCACCACTACGGAATCGCAGCCAGGACATCCCTTTACTAATGCAACATTTTCTGGCTAAAGCTGCTACCGAACTTAATACCAGCGTTAAAATATTGCAGCCTGATGTTGAAGCTTATTTATGTTCGCTTGACTGGCCAGGCAATGTCAGGCAACTGGAAAACCTTTGCCAATGGTTGACAGTGATGGCCTCTGGCCGAGAAATTCACATGGAAGAACTCCCGCCAGAATTATTAAATCAATCGACAATGGAAGAATCTGAACCTTTGGATTTAGATAAAGACTGGCAGCAACTCTTTAGGAAATGGGTCAAACAGCAATTGCAGAGTAATCAGCCTGAAATCGCCAAACAAGCTATTTCGATTATTGAAGCAGAACTAATCAAAACTGCGCTCAACCACACCCATAATCGACGTAACGAGGCAGCTATTTTATTAGGGTATGGCAGAAATACATTGACCAGAAAGATTAAAGAGCTTTCCCTGTAAAACCTATAATTTGATGAATCCATTGGACTTTATTATGCTATGCTTATTTGCACTCAGCAACAATCCTGGTAATAATATTCATGCTTGTAAAAAAAGTTCTATTTTTTTGTTCTTTATTTTTTACTGTTTCCCCTGGTTTTTCCCAAAACCTCATGGAAACCTATCAATTAGCGTTGGACAATGATCCGCTTTTAAAACAAGCTCTTGCCAATCGAAAGGCCACTGATGAAATTAAACACCAAAATATTGCCCAAATGCTACCTTCAATATCATTGCGGGCAGAAACCAATTTCAATCGTTTAAATAACAAAAAAATCAACTTTCAGGGACAAGGTCTACAAGAATATTACGAACACAGTTATTCCATTAATCTGACCCAACCTCTTTTTCATTGGGAACATTGGGTACAATTAAGTCAAGCCGACAACCAGATTGCCCAGGCTGAAGCACAATATCTTGCCGAGCAGCAAAACCTTATTAACCGGACCTCAGAAGCATATTTTAATATTCTGGCTGCGCAGGATACACTTGAGTTTACCATTGCAGAAAAAAATGCCATTGCGCAACAACTGGAACAGGCAGAACAACGTTTTAAAGTTGGACTGATCGCCATTACTGACGTTCATGAAGCACGTGCGGGCTTTGACAAAGCCCGCGCCGATGAAATTGCCGCCATCAATGAAGTTGATAACACCAAAGAAGCACTTAGAGAAATTATTGGAGATCAGGAAATTTTATTATCAACCCTGGCGGTAGAACTACCTCTAGCCAATCCTGAACCTGCAGATATTGAAAAATGGAGCAAAAATGCTCAGGAGCAAAATCTGGAAATCATTTCAGCGTTTAATGAGGAAGAAGTAGCCAGAAAAAAAATCTCCCTGGAACGAAGCGGTCATTTACCGCAACTGGATCTCATTGCTTCTCACAGAGAATCAGACAATAACAGTTCCTTTGGACTACGCGGCGATGTACAACAAGTTGGGCTGCAACTCAATGTCCCAATTTTTGAAGGTGGCGGCGTGTATTTTCGTACTCGCCAGGCAGAGCAACAATATATACAGGCCAAAGAAAAACTCATTGCCAAAAAAAGACAAATAGAACGCCAGGTTAAAGACGCCTACCGAGGAGTTATTTCCAGCATCAGTCAGGTTGAAGCATTAAAGGCCTCTGTTGTATCAGCAGAAAGCGCCCTAGAAGCAACTGAAGCAGGATTTGATGTCGGCACCCGCACCATGATCGATGTCCTAACCGCTACCCGCAACTTGACCCGGGCCAAAAGCGATCATTCCAAAGCCCGATATGCGTATATAATTAACAGCATCAAACTAAAACAATCCGCCAGTATTCTTAATGTAGAGGATTTATTAGCGATTAATGCCTATTTAAAATAAAAATTAGTTAATTTCCCGGGATTGTTTCAACAATTTCCAAATCAAAACCTGATAAGCCAAAATATTTTTTCTGGGTACCCATTACCTTCATTTTTTTTACTCCCAGATCAGCCAGGATTTGCGAACCAGTTCCGGTAGTACGCCAGTCCATTGGTTTTTCCGTACTATTCCCTACAGTGACACCATTATCTTCCATTTGATATTGGTGTATCAATTCAACCAATGCTTTATTATCCTCCTGCTGGCGAATAACGACTAAAACCCCGGTACCTTCCCCAGCAATTTTTTTCATAGCTTCCCGTAAGGAAATACTGCTTTCATTACGGGTTGATGCAAAAAGGTCTGACAATAGGTTTTTTGCATGAACCCTAACCAAAACAGGCTCTTCACCCGAAATTTTGCCCTTTACCAAAGCCAAATGCAGATTATTGTCATTTCTGTCCTGATAGGCATACAAACGAAAATCACCATATTCAGTAGGAAAATGACACTCACTGATTCTTTCCAAGGTATTTTCATTCTGAATCCGATGATGGATCAAATCTGCAATCGTGCCAATTTTAAGATGATGCTGCTTGGCAAAAGCTTCTAAATCAGGCTTTCTGGCCATACTGCCATCTTCATTAAGAATTTCCACAATCACTGCCGCCGGCTCCAGCCCGGCCAGTCTTACCAAATCGCATCCCGCTTCAGTATGCCCCGCGCGGGTCAATACACCACCTGATTGCGCCATCAAAGGAAAAATGTGACCAGGTTGAACCAGATCATCAGGCTGGGCATCTTTCGCCACTGCCGCCTGGATGGTTTTTGCCCGGTCTGATGCAGAAATTCCGGTCGTCACACCTTCTGCCCCTTCAATGGAAACGGTAAAATTGGTCGAATGGGCGGTTTTATTTTCATTGACCATCAAAGGCAAGCGCAGCTGCTGGCAACGTTGCCTAGTCAAAGTCAGACAAATCAAACCACGTCCGTACCGGGCCATAAAATTAATATCTTCCGGTCGCGTATGGGTTGCGGCCATCACCAAATCACCCTCATTTTCACGGTCTTCATCATCCATAATAATGACCATTTTTCCCTGACGTATATCTTCGATGATTTCTTCAATACTATTCATGATTGAACAAATCCGCTCTGCTGCAACAGTTCCCGGGTGATTTGTCCTGATGATTCGGTCGCTTTTTCACCTTTCATGAGACGCTCCATATAGCGAGCCAACAAATCCACTTCAAGATTCACTTTCGTTCCAACTTCTGTTGATCCCAATGTTGTCACCTGCAAAGTATGAGGAACGATATTGACACTAAAAATCGCACCATCCACATCATTAACCGTCAAACTAATGCCGTCAATACAAATAGAACCTTTTTCTGCGATATATTTGGACAATTCATCCGGTGCCTTAAATCGGAAACGAATTGATCTCGCATCAGGAGTTTTATCAATCACTTCACCCAAACCGTCAACATGGCCACTGACAATATGCCCGCCCATTCGGGTATTTGGTGTTAAAGCCAATTCCAGGTTAACGGAAGTGCCTACGGACGCATTTGCCAAAGTGGTTCTCGATAGTGTTTCATTCGAAACATCGGCAACAAAATATTGATCTGCCAATTCTACAGCAGTTAAACACACGCCATTAACGGCAATACTATCGCCTATTTTGACATCATCCATGGGTAACTTGCCGACATCAATGGATAACATACAGTCACCAGACTTGGGACTGATGGTTTTGATTTTTCCAACTGATAGAATAATTCCTGTAAACATAAATACCTAATTTTACTTGGCGACAAAATGAAACTTTATATCCGGCCCTATTTGTCGCGTGTTAACAATTTTTAACTGTATTTTATCGCCCATGATTTGGATCTCAGATAAATTAAACAAACCTCGTCCTCCAGCCCCCAAAATGCACGGTGCCATATAGACCAGCCAATCGTCCACCAGGTTCATTTGCAGTAAAACACTATTCAATGTTGCCCCAGCTTCAACCATGACCTGATTAATTTGTTGTTTTGCCAGAAAAAGCATGACTTCATTAAGATTCAGCCTGCCGTCTTCTTCTGGCAGACAAAAAACTTCTGCACCAGCCTCAATTAATGGCTGCTGCTTGGATTGATCTGTGGTACAAGTAAGAACCAGGGTTCGGCCCGGTAATTTTAACATCTTTGCAGTCACAGGCATCTGCAAGCTGGAATCCAGAACCACACGAACCGGCTGTAAAACTTCTATGTTTTCCAGTCTGACATTCAAAGATGGATCATCTGCCAGTACAGTATTGATTCCTGTTAAAATAACCGAACTTTCGGCTCTTAATCGATGCACATCTGCTCTGGATTCTGGCGAAGTTATCCACTTGCTTTCACCAGAGGCCATAGCCGTGCGACCATCAAAACTCATGGCCATTTTACTCACAACCCAAGGCTTGCCAGTTTCCATTCTTTTTATAAAACCGCGATTTAACGCCCTGGCATCTTGCTCAAGCAAACCACATTCAACACGGACACCTGCTTTACGTAATTTCTGCAAACCTTGCCCTGCAACCAATGGGTTTGGGTCTTGCATGGTAACCACAACGCGCTTAATTCCGGCTTGAATTAATGCTTCGCAGCAAGGCGGGGTTTTTCCATGATGACTGCATGGCTCCAAAGTTACATAGGCAGTTGCCCCTGAAGCATCACCAGCATTTTGCAATGCGATCACCTCAGCATGACCCTGCCCTGTCCTTTGATGCCAACCTTCAGCAATCACTCGGTTATTTTTGACGATAACACAGCCAACCCGGGGGTTAGGATCTGTCGTATAGCGGCCTTTGTTAGCCAGTTTTATGGCTTGCGCCATAAAAACTGCATCTTGCAAATGACTCATATCTGTTTTTGCAAGCTTTTGATCATTTCGGTAAAGTCACTAACATCCTGAAAACTTCGATATACTGAAGCAAAACGGACAAATGCAACGTGATCAAGAGTCTTTAATTCGGTCATAACCATCTCGCCCAGAACATTGGCCGCCAACTCCCGTTCACCACTAGAAGCCAGTTGTTTTTTGATTTGAGAGATTGAAGCTTCAATCCGTTCACTGTCAACAGGCCGTTTTTCCAGTGCCCGCATGATGCCTGCGCGTAATTTTTCTTCCTGAAACTGCTCCCGGGTACCATCGCGTTTAACAATGCGTGGCAATGTCAGCGCTGCAATTTCAAAAGTGGTGAATCGCTCTTTACAGGAAATACATTCCCGCCGCCGCTTAACCTGATCGCCTTCATTGGTTAATCGGGAATCTATGACTTTGGTATCGTTGGCAGTACAAAATGGGCAGCGCATGGGTTTTCAACAATTATCGGTCTATTGACCAACAATTATACGCTGCCAGGGATTAAAAAAGAAAATTGTAAGATTTGAAAAATACCTTACCGAACTTCAAGCTTTGGAATCAACGCTCCTGAAATGCATTTTTAAATCCTCTGCTCACCGGCTTCATCAGATAATCAAGAATTGATTTTTTACCGGTAATAATATCAACCTGAACGGTCATCCCCGGGATAATTTTCATTCGTTCCGGATTGTTACCCAGATGATTTTTTTCCAGTCCAATCCGTGCCAGATAATAAGGCTTCTTTCTTTCATCCAGATAAGTTGACGGTGATATTTGCTTTATTGTCCCCAAAACAAAACCATATTTGCTGGCATCATAACTATCAATTTTAACTTCCGCTTTTTGTTCTCCTTTAATATGCCCCACGTCCTGAGGTAAAATTCTGGCTTCAACAATCACATTGCCATCGACAGGAACAATTTGTAATATAACCTCCCCCGGTTTAACCACTGCATTGGCGCCGGAGATGGAAATACCCTGGACAATCCCGGCAATTGGGGCATATAAATCCAACCTGTTGACCTTGTCAGCCGCCTTGACCATCGACTTTTCAACCTCAGCAAGTTTTCCGGCTACTTCAGCCGCCTCAAATTCGTTTTCCTTTTTGTGTTGATCGAGAATTTCCTGGCGCCGGTTTTTTGCTTCCTGTAATGCCATTTTAGCCACGGCAATCCCATCCTGAACCGATTCCAATTGGCTTTCAATACTCGCAAGACGGCTTTTTTTATCCAAAAGATCAGTTTTTGAAACAATATGTTTTCGGGCAAGTTCTTCACGCATATCCACCTGCTTTTGCAACAAAGCAATTTCCCTTTTTAATGCGCCCACCTGATTTTTCTGCCTTTGTAATTCACTTTTCTTTTGATTAGTCTGGGATTTCAATACTGCCAATTCACTATCAACACTGGCAACCTGGGCATAATAACTGGCCATTTCCTTAGCGGCTAGATCAGGAAAATTTTTCTCAAATTCTGTAAAATCTGGTTTTCGAGCTTCTTCGACTGCACGAATTCTTTCAAGTTTTAAAGACAAACTCGCTTTTCTGACCTGTAACTGTTCATAATCGGCCTGGGAGACTGGCAAGGCAAATCTAACCAATCGGTCGCCCGGTTTAACCTGATCACCATTTCTTACAACAATTTCACTGACAATACCACCTTCAAGATGCTGAACATCATGGATATACCCGGTTGGAACAACTTCACCTTGTGCAACAGTCACTTCATTGACAGTGGTCAATGAAGCCCAGATGACAATGGCAATAAATAAAAACAGACTGAAGTAAATTGCGGTTTTGATAATATCCGACACACCCTGCTCTTCAAGTTGAATGGCTTGCGCCAGAAATCTGGCTCTGGCACGGGGCAGTGTCCCAATAGGCTTGTTTGACTGGTGACCAACTACTTGTGTTTCACTCATAATTATCCTTCCATTAAAATCGAGATCGCTTCATCGGCATCTCCAGCATATTGAACTGAACCCTGGTTCATTAAAATCACCTTGTCTGCCAATCGGATATGGCTGGGTCTGTGACTAACCATCACCATAGTGCATTGCCCTTTTAGCTCCTTCAGTTGATTCATAAAACGGGTATCACTTTCAAAATCCAGCGATGCACCAGGCTCATCAAACAACACAATTTTTGTTGAGCTGACAAAGGCTCGTGCAATTGACAAAGAACGCAAAAAACCCGGTGGATATTTTTCCGTGGAATTATCTGTCAAGCGTGTATTGAAACCATCCGGCAAGGCCAAAATCTCTTCCAGCACACCCGCCTTTCTTGCCGCATGCTCAAGCTCTGCATTGGTGGCCAAACCATTGGCCAAACGCATATTCTGGGCAATCGTGCCATGAAACATGGTGGTATGTTGGGGAACATAAGCAATTGAGCGTCTTAGTTCCATAATATTTAATTGCCGCATATCTATGCCATCAATATAGATAGCTCCACCCTGCGGTTTGTACATCCCGGCAATTGACTTTAATAAAGTTGATTTTCCCGAACCGGTATACCCAACAATTGCAACTAATTCACCAGGTTTAATTTGCAGAGAAACACCCAACAATGCCGGGTCCTGATCAGCGCCATAACGAAAACTGACCCTGTCCATGACAATATTGCCTTTCATGTCCTGAATCACCAAACCACTATTAAAATCAGACTTTTCAACCGGAATCTTCATCAGCTGATTAATCTGTTTCATTGACTTAAAGGTTTGCTGAAATTTTGAAATGGATAAAAAAGCGCCCTGTAATGGTGATAAAATACGCCAGACCAAAGCCATGGTCGCGATCAATACACCAATGGATAACTCCCCATTAATGACACCTATTGCTCCTAAAGACATAACTGCAACCGCGGTAAACATCATCATCGCTTGTGCAACACTATGCATGATCGAATTAATCACAAAAGTATCATAATTGGACATAATGGCTTCCCCGGAAACCTCTCTAAACCTTTCCCACCAAACGCTTTCACCCCCAATCGATTTGATTTCCTTACGCCCGGAAAGAGTTTGCAAAAGCATTCGTTGCTTATTGGTTCTGGCCTTCCCCGAGCGGCTGATTTTACGATTGATATTAGGAATCAATAAAAAACCTACAATGATATAAGCAAAAACCATCAACAAAGGCACTAAAGCGATGGGACCAGCTAATATCGCAATCACCACCAGAAACAGTAAAACAAACGGTAATTCCAAAACGATGGAAGCATTGGCACCGGTAAAAAAATCCCTTATAGAATCAAATTGCTTTAATTGCGCCAATTGTGCGGATACAGTTGAACGTTCAATATTAATTGGCGGCAAATAAAGCAGTTTTTTGAAAGTTTCTACACCAATTAAATAATCCATTCTGCCGGCAACCGATCCCAAAATTTTGGCGCGCAAAAACCGCAGCACCAGATCGGTAACAATTAATATCGCCACACCGGATAATAATAGTGGCAAACTGTTCAACGATTTTGTGCCTATCACCTTGTCATAGATCACCATAATAAATAGCGGTACAAGTAACGCTACAATATTGATAACAAAGGTCATTCCAAACAAATGGATAATCAACTTTTGAAAACGCGCGGTTAAATCTCCAAACCAGTTGGAACTGATATCTGCAGAATTCGGTAACCCGTGCGTGGCATTTTTATCCGTAAACAAATAGGCAGTGCCGGATATAGTCAGCTGTTGTTCCGGACGGCAAACAATTTTTTGTTGCAGGGCATCGAAATATTTAATGTCGCCATTTGTTCTTTCCAGCAATACATAGACTTCTCCCGATTTTGCCACAAAAATATTGGGATATAATTCTGACTGCAGCTGGTTAAGTTGTACGGACATTGGAAAACTTTCGTAACCAATGTTGACCAGGATATTTCTCAAATCAACCAGATCAATATCATCTGCAAAATGCGGTAGAGCTTCTATTAGTTCACGCGCAACACTTTTCCAACCAAGCGCCTTGAGTAATGGAAATAAACACGCGGCATAGGGACAATCGGATGAAAATTCATCGAGCTGGTTTTTACGTAAAGTTTCAGCAAATTTTTCTGAAACATCACGGGAAGCTTTACCTTGAGAAGCATTAAATTGCTGTGGATTTGCCATCTTGTTCATAGTGTTTGCTTTTCTTCCCTATAATGGCATTAACTGACCGTTAACCAGATTAAACTGCCGGTCGCATAAACGTAAAAAAGAAGGCCGATGAGATACGATTACGATTGTTCTTTGTTGCTGCTGCATCAGTTTGATGACCTCAACCAGGCGTTTGTCATTCTTAACGTCAAAATTAGCATTGGCATCATCAAACAGAATGATTTTTGTATGCCTTACCATTGATCGCACCATAATAATTTTCTGTTTCACTCCCTCCGGCAAATTATCCATAGCGGCACCACCGATAAAAGTGTCAAGTCCATCAGGTAATCGAGAAACAATTTCCTCAAGACCTAAAAGCCTGGATAATTCAATTGCATCTTCAGTCGCTTCATCTTCCCGGTACAAAGTCATATTTTCAAGGATGGTACCCTCAACCAACACACCGTGTTGCGGTACAATGGCAATCTGAGAACGTAAAAACTCGGCATTGTATTTTCCCAACGGTTGGCCATCCAACTTGATAGTGCCTGTATTTGGCTCCAGAAATCCTGATAACAAATTCAGCAAGGTACTTTTTCCGACACCATTATTTCCGGAAATACCAATTGACTCCCCCGGTGTAATAGACAAAGACAGATTATTAATCAGCAAATCATTTTGCTCGGGATATTTAAAACCAAGCTGTTCTAATTCAATAGCTCCTTGTAACTTCCCTTCAACCCTTAAGTCACCTGTCACTTCTTGATGTAATGAGAAAAGCTCATTGACCTTATCCAATGCCAATCTGACAGATTGAAACTGAATCCAGATATTCATCGCCTTTAATCCAGGCTGTAAAACACGACTGGTCAACATGGTGCCAGCAGCCAATGCGCCAATTGTAAGTTGTTCATTGACGACATAAATACTGCCGATACCGACAAAAGTAATGACTGCCAACTGTGAAAAAGTTGCCCCAATGCCCTGGACAATGCTGTTCAACCGACTTAACTCATAAATACTTTCTGCAGACTGTAATTGCAGCCTTTCATAACGTCTTAACATAAAAGGTTCCATTGCCATGGACTTGACTGTATGAATCCCTTGCAAAATTTCAATGATAAAGTTCTGGCGTCTGTCTTCCATCATCGAACGATTAACTAACGCCTGATGTAATTTTTTGCCGGTACCGATTGAAACAAACAGAAAAACCAATAGCAAAACTAACGGAATTGCAATTAAAGGGCCAGCAATCATCCCAACCAGCACCAAAAATACCAATGCAAAAGGAAAGTCCATTAACAACAAAATTGACTGACCGGAATAAAATTCCTGAATTTTTTCCAAGGCATAAATTTTATCGATGTAGTAACCAGCAGGTTTGGCTTCAAATTCCTGGGTACGGGTATGCAGTATTTTGTTCATCGCATCCAGGCTGACTTTATGATCAAATTTAGCGCTTTCCCAACTCAAAATCATGGAACGCCAGATTTTCAGGAAACAATCTGCCAAAATTACTAGCAACAACCCAATTATTAATACCAAAAAAGTATCCGTAGCCTGATTGGGAATAATTCTGTCGTAGACCTGCAAAATAACCACGGGTAATGCTAATGCCAGAATATTAATCAATAACGAGGAAATAATTATTTCAGGACGCCGCCATGTTGTAGGCAAAGTAAATGTTGACAATGATTTCTGTTCCTTATCTTTTGCTACTGATGATTGTTACTAAACCACCACTTATATGTATTTTTTATCTGCTTT